>CAZOEM010000745.1:0-1748 GCA_964578735.1 uncultured Halobacteria archaeon
AATACAAATACTGTTGTTGCCACCCTCACTGTTGGTGATTTTCCTCTCCAAATAGCCTTTAACAGTACAGGGGATTATGCTATTGTCACGAATTATTTTAGTGACAACTTTTCGGTTATTAATGTAAATGGAGCATCATCCAGTGTTGTAGGAACTTATGGATACGGTGATGATGGACCTTTAAGGCTTGCTTATAACCCTGTCCTCAATCAGATGGGTATTGGACATTATTATAGCAAGACGCTCGTCAATGTGAACCCGACGACAGGTGCATTTGTAAACAGGGCTGATTACAGCGCTTATGGAAGTTTGATTCAGGTTCAATTCGATGAGAATGGAGACCCTATCGTTCTTACACTTTCAGATGGAACGGCAGCCCATATACACCATGCCGATACTATTCCATTACCGGCTAGCCCTGCATTCTTTGATTACAATTCTGTAATTCAAAAAGCCGTTATAGCTATGCCCGGACCAGATTTTGTTACCGTTATTGATTGGTCAACAACGGGTATCGAAGAGATAAGCGCCACCTTCGAGCCCCAGAAATGTGGAATAAATGTCAAACTGCATTTCCAAAAGCTACAGCACGAAATCATCAAATGGTCGATATACAAAAGGGGGCAGGATAACATAAAAAGAGAAATAGCTATTATGTTCGGTGAAAAGACAAAATTCCTTGACTCTGATGTGGAGTCAGGAGAGCAGTATATTTACTGGATAAAAGTAAGCCTGGATGATGGAAATACAAAAACAGCAGGGCCCTATAAGGTGACTTTTCCCTTCTTTCCGACCAAAAAATTCCGCATAAATAGTGTGTTTCCGCAACCCGTAGCAAAGATTTTGCATCTTGAAGTTTCAACAATCGAGGACACCCGAGCAGAGGTCTTGCTCTCTAACATATCCGGAAGTTTCGTCACTACCTTATGGAAAGGAAACTTGCTCAAGGGTTACACTAAATTCAACTTCGACGAAGAACTTTCCCGGATACCCTCCGGTATCTACTTTATAAGGATAAGGGCTTCCGGAAAGTCCTTGATTCAGAAGATTACAATCATAAAATAAAACACAGTTAAAAGTATTTATTGTTCTGCGCATCATAATATCATGCAATGAATTCTTAAACTCCATAATTTCGACCTTTTCCAATTTTCACTTGACAGATATTTTTGCCTATGTTAATATGCGTCAGGTTATTTTGAAATAGGATATTCAGCACAGCCTGAAAATATTGGGATGTCTGATATCTTTTGATGGAGGGATGTTATGCCAAAATATAGAATTGCCCTACTCCCAGGTGATGGAATAGGGAATGATGTAATGAAAGCAGCAAGAATTGTTCTCGATAAAATAAAACTCGATGCAGAATATATTGAAGCAGAAATAGGCTGGCAATTCTGGAAAAAAGAAGGAAATCCACTGCCTGATCGAACAGTAAGAATATTAAAGAATACAGATTGTGGTCTATTCGGTGCAATCACTTCCAAACCAAAGGAAGAAGCTTCGAAAGAACTTGCCCTCGCCTTGAAAGAAAAAGGACATATTTACTACAGCCCGATAGTCAGACTGAGGCAGGAATTCAATCTTCATACGAATTTGAGACCCTGCAAAGCATACAAGGGAAACACGCTAAATTTTCGTGACGATATTGACCTTGTGATATTCAGAGAAAACACAGAAGGTTTATATTCAGGTGTTGAGTTTTACCCTGTACCCGAAAATCTCAGGAAGGTTATTAACCGCCATAG
>CAZOEM010000746.1:0-1742 GCA_964578735.1 uncultured Halobacteria archaeon
ATCCAATGCTTAGCCTTAGCTAACAATTGATTTGCACCCGAAGGGTGCTTTCTTGTCATCCTAATCCTACAAGGTTTTGTAATAAATGCCCATCCCTTCAGCTTTTTCTTCATTAAACATCCCTCTCTCATCAACACACTTTTTCTTTTTATAAAAGAAAACTTAGCCTGTGCTAAAAGAAAATCCTTTGGAAGTGTTTTTAGTCAAGGTTTTTACCGAAGGTAAAAAAGTTGTTGGTAAACCTTTTCTCCAAGAAAAGGTTTCTAATAGCATCAGTGAGTTGTATTTCATTTCCTTTCCCCAAAGGTGTTTCCTTAATGCAATCAAATATCTCTGGCAAGAGAATGTATCTCCCGACAGCACCTATATTTGACGGTGCTTCTTCCAAGGAAGGCTTTTCAATTATGTCTTCAATACGGTAAACCAATTTATCTATTTCCGTACCTCTTATTATTCCATATCTGCTTACATCTTTATTTTTAACTTCTTCCACCGCTATCACAGAATTCTTATACTTCTGATAAACATCCATCAATTGTTTTATGCATGGTGTATCGTCTTTTATAATATCGTCACCCTGGAGAACAGCAAATTGAATGATGGGCTTATCTATGATGGGCAACATCTCCTTTGGCATTGATTTTGTAACTGGGAGGAATCTTGTTCCCAATCCTGCTGCCGGTATAACAGCTTTTTTTATCATTCTCTCACTTCTCGCTTCTCTTTCATTTTTTCTCGGACTTTACGACTTTCATTTACTTCACTTCCTCCTAACAACCAAATCAGCAAGCAACCCTAAGAAACCAATCTGAAACGCTGCTATTATCAGCATAATAGGTAAATCTGCAACGTTTCGAGTAACTATCCCTTGACATAATAACATTATGAACCCAAACACAAACAATACAATCGAGGTTGGCAAAAACACCTTCAATGGGTTAAAATACGTTATCGTTCTTACAATCAGCATGATAAAATTGAAACCATCCCGGAAAGGTTTTATCTTTGACTTTCCTGTGCGTTCATCATAATCAATTGGAATATACTTCACATTGTAATCATTACTTAAATAAGCCAGTGTGATTGTAGTCGTAAACGAGAAAGTAGATGGAAGTATGTTAAAAAAATCCGTTGCAGCTTCTTTTTTGAATATTCGCATGCCTGAGTTAAGGTCAGGTATTTTTGTTCCGACCAAATAGTTTGCCAGTTTTGACAGAAACCATTTCGCAGGCTTTCTATATAGTTGTATTTTTACTTCTTTGCCCGTCCTCGCTCCTACTACCATGTCATAGTTATCTACTTCTTCTAATAACTCTGGAATCGCTTTAACGGGATAAGTCCCATCACCATCAATAATCATTATTAAATCGTTAGTTGCGTTTTAAATCCCGGTCTTCAATGCAGCACCGTATCCTTTGTTGATAGGATGCTGAATTAATTCAACGGATTCTTTTTGTTGTACTATTTCGGCGGTATTGTCCGTGGAGCCATCATCCACAACGATAATCTCGTATGTTTGCCCTTTCAAAGCATCTATTAACTCATCCAGTACAGTACCTATTGCTTCTTCCTCATTATGTGCAGGGATTATTACTGAGATCATTTTTCTCTCTCCTCCAAAATATCCCTTATCGCAGCCTTAATCCTTTCCAAAAAATTCTCTGCATCTTCGACAATGGTTTCTGCCTCTTCCTTGTTTACTTCAGCAAGCGCATCATAATCGCTCTTCTCACGCTCTTCTT
>CAZOEM010000747.1:0-1738 GCA_964578735.1 uncultured Halobacteria archaeon
GCACCGGTTTCCTAAACCGGGAGTCGGGTGTTCGAGTCACCCCAGGGGCGCCAGTTTACGAAAGAGTTAAATGAGATTGCTTCGGGAGTAACACACCCCTTTAATCCCCTCTTTTTAGAGGGGACTTGAAAGACTTGCAATGACGAATGACGAATAAACAAGGAGGAAAATAATGGCAAGAACGATCAGGAAAAAGAGAATTACAAAACACGAATTGAAAGAAGACAGATTTCTTGAAACAGCCAAAGACTTTATTTCGTTTTCAAGGAAAATTGCTTCAAGACTCATTCTGATTATTACTGTATTGATTGTTGCCGTTGTTACCGTAAGGGTATATTTTGGAAACAAAAGGAAGGCTGAAGAAAACGCACAAATAAGGATTCTCTATGCCAATAGTTTGTATGAGAGCGCAAATTTCAAAGAGGCGGTGGGTGCTTATCAGGAAATTGTAAATGCATACGGTGGAACAAAAACGGGGAGGATTGCGACATTATTGATGGCTAACTCTTACTTTTTCTCGGGAGATATGGACAATGCTCTGGAGTACTATGAGAAATCTGTAAAGATGTTCAAGAAAAACAAAAACTGGGGAAGTGCCTCTGTTATGGGTATTGCATCTGTTTATGAACAAAGAGGTTCTTTTGATGAGGCAATCAAATTCTATAGTGATGTTATCAGTAATTACTCTGATACACCATCAAGAATGGATGCTCTTGAGTCCAAAGCGAGATGTCTTGAATTTACTAATCGCTATGAAGAAGCGATAGAGGTTTATTCCCAAATAGAGCATGATTATCCCAAAAGTGATTTTGCAACGAAAGCAGAGAATCGGATTGTGTTTTTAAGAGGAGCAACCGAATCACAGAGGATAGAAAAGAAATAGTTAATAGCAATCAGTCAATAGTCATTAGTTAATAGTGAATAATAATTGATTGTAATTCAGACAATAGAGCATGCGTTCTTAGAAATTTCGCTGTCCCATGTCATCCTGAACTCGCTTCAGGATCTCGCAGTTTCTGTTGTCTGAATTGCAAAGTAATTAATAATTGCCGAGGACCAATCAAACCAGAACTGGTGAAATGAGAAATTTTGCTGTATTAAAAGAATATTTTCTTAAGTATCGATATAGAATTTTAATGGGTCTGGTTGCACTTGTGATTGTTGACGGTCTGCAACTTGTGATTCCAAGAATACTGAAATATGCTGTAGATGGAATAAATACAGGCATGATAGGGAGTCTTGGGCTTTTGAAGTTTGGTTTGTTTATTGTCTCCGTTGCCATTTTTATTGCGGTATTCAGGTTTTTCTGGAGATACTTTGTGATAGGTACTTCTATAAGGATACAGGAACTTTTAAGGAATAAATTTTTCTCGCATCTTCAAAATCTATCTTTTGGCTATTTTAATAATACCAAAACAGGGGAATTAATGGCACTTGCCACAAATGATATACTTGCCATTCGCAGAGCCATTGGCTTTGGAATGGTCATTCTTACGGACACTATCTTCTTGACAATCGCTGCTCTTATAATGATGTTCAAGATAAATATCGTTCTGACATTTTATGCGCTGATTCCGCTGCCGTTACTTTCGATTTCTACATTTTTTATTGGAAAATCCCTTCATATTAGGTTCAAAAATGTGCAAGATTCTTTTGCAAAACTTACGGATAAAGTTCAGGAAAATCTTGCCGGAATAAGGGTCGTGAAAGCTTTTGTCCAGGAATCTTTCGAAATATA
>CAZOEM010000748.1:0-1734 GCA_964578735.1 uncultured Halobacteria archaeon
TTGCTTCTTTTTCATATCTGTCCCTCTGCATCTTTTTTCTTTCGATCTTATCTTTGAGGCGGTCTATCTTTTTTGCATATTTCCGTTGAATCTTATCCATCTCCTCATCCTTGACCTTGTCAAACTCATCCGAACATCGTTCTTCAAACGCATCCAGCGTTTCACCAACATTTGAATAAATCTTAAGCAGCGGGGAATAGTAAAAAACAATCCCTCCCTTCCTAATTATTTCATTAATCAACTTCACTTTTGCTAGCTTAACCCCTTCTTTTTTCTCAAGCCTCAAGTTCGTGATAACAAACCCAAATTGTGTATCCAAGTCGGGTGATGATGATAAATTATCTCTATCAACAATATCATCCATTTCCTTCCATACAAAAAACTCTTCTTCCCCGTTACATTTACAAATGTAATCTTTTTTCTTTGAAAAGGAAATTGGTGGCTTTGCTTTGTCAACAGAAATATGGCACCTGGCAAAGAGTACCGGTGCGTAATAACTATTTTTACCCTTGATGCTGTCACTTACGATGCCATACTTTTTGAGAATAAAATCTTTAGAAAACTTAGGAGGGAGAAAGAACTGACTCAATTTATCTGAAATTTTCGGACGCACCTTGACAACATTCGTGAGCTTTCTCTCATACTTTTCCTCGCTAAGAGCCGGGGTAATATCAACTTTTTTCATCTTCTTGATTTGTTCTTTTGTAAGAGGTCCTCTTAAGTATGACATTGCCCACCTTGTCTTGAAAACCTCAGGTTTCTCATTGTGAACATTGTGGTGTATGAACACCCTCTTATTAAGGGAAGAAATCAGGTGGTCGAGATAACTTCTGTCAAAAACCTCTCCGCTTTCCGAAGTAACGGTTTCAAGTCCCTCAAGCAATCTCTGCTTATCTCTGTCTGTCTGAAGTTTACCTATGAACCAGGTCCCGGCATTCGTCAGAACCTTGTAATCAATATCAACGGGATTCTGAGTAGTCAACATTACTCCTGTTCCAAATGCCCTGGCTTGTTTGAATAGCAACAGGAGCGGTTTTTTTGTAGGTGGATTTGCCGGATATGGAGGTATATATCCGAAAACTTCATCAATGTATAGAATGGATTTCAGTTCATTTGTTCCTGGCTGTGCTCTTACCCAGGTAAGCAGTTCCTCAAGCAGGAGACTTGTAAAGAATATTTTTTCATTATCACTCAGATGAGCAATATAGAAGATAGAAACTTTGGGTTTGCCATATACATTCCTCAAAAAGCCCTTAATGTTCATAGCCTCCCCTTCAATCCAGTCACTAAAACTTGGTGCAGCAATAAGACTGTTCAAATCAAGAATCAATTTCTGCCTTTCGCTCTTTGGAATAAAGGTTTCAAGACCTAAAACACCAAGTTTTCGGAAAGGAGGATTACCGATTGCACCGATCAGTTTTTCAAGCGACAAATCTTCTCCTTTCCGCCAGAAGTACTCAAAAATATTGGAAATAAGTATATGTTCTTTTGAGCGGATTGGGTCGGTACCATAATTTATAAGTCCGAGAACTGCCGATACAGTTCCTCTTATTTTTTCTCTCAAGGTCTCCTCTTCGTTTTTCCATGAAAGTTGAGGAACAAGAAGACTCGAAAGAATACTTACCCCATAACCGGATTTACTACCCGGCGTATATATCTTGAATTCAGCAGATTCGGCATATTTCCTTATTCTTTCTGCTCCTATCCCCCATTCACTTAAACCATTCTTCCATA
>CAZOEM010000749.1:0-1733 GCA_964578735.1 uncultured Halobacteria archaeon
GAAGTGGTGGATTACATTGTTAAATCCATTCACAAACTGTTGAAGGATAAGTTCGGTAAAGAGAAAGGACTTGCGGAAGAAGGTTTGAAGCTTCTTGATCCTGCGGCAGGCACTTTAACGTTCATAATCCGAGCACTTGGGAGAGCACTGCTTGAACTACAGGACTATCACCTGGATGGTATGATTCCCTTGAACATAAAAAACCATATCTTAGCCGATTTCTATGCCTTTGAAATTTACTAATACGCTTGAGATGAAAGAGCCGGAACAAGAACTTCTTCTACAACCGCTTACAGAGGAGGGTCGAGAAGCGAGGGAAGTGAAAGAGGAAGTGCCTATTTTGGTGGTGCTCGGTAATCCACCTTATTCCGGCATTTCTGAGAACAAAGGCAAATGGATAACAGGATTGATTGAGGATTACAAATACGTTGATGGAAAACATTTTGGTGAGAAGAAGCACTGGCTACAGGATGATTATGTGAAGTTCATCCGGTTCGGGCAGTGGAAGATTGACCGTACAGGAGAGGGGATTTTAGGATTCATTACGAACCACAGCTATTTAGACAATCCCACTTTTAGGGGTATGCGGCAATCGTTGATGAAGAGTTTTGATGAGATTTATGTGCTGAATTTGCACGGGAACTCGTTGAAAAAAGAGAAAAGTCCTGACGGCAGTAAAGATGAAAACGTGTTTGACATCCAGCAGGGTGTGGCTACTGGGTTGTTCGTCAAGAAAAAAGAGCAGAAGGGAAACGGGATTGCGAAAGTGTATTACGCTGAGCAGTGGGGACTTCGTGAGGCTAAATACAAATGGCTTTTGAGGAATGACATTGAAACGACGGAGTGGGGGAACTCCCGGATATAGATTTACCAAAAATCGCCATCCATTTTACACATTAATTTTTGAGTGGAGTATCCAGAATTATTGTTACATTTTCAGTAGCAAACACTCTTTCATTTTGACGTTTGTTACTAAATAAGCGACCTCTTGGTATCCCAACCATGTACGATAGGGCGATGCAAGCGCTGTACGCCCTTGCGTTAAGACCGGTTGCAGAGGAAACAGCAGATACATGCTCATTTGGCTTCAGGAAGTACAGAAGCACGCAAGATGCGTGTCAATACGCCTTTGTCTGTTTGAGCAAGAGAACTTCCTCACAATGGGTTTTGGAAGGCGATATTAAGGGTTGTTTCGACAATACAGAAAGGGTAATGAAATGCTTGAGCGGTATGAAGGGTAACTTTCACGTACCGTTCTGAGACGAGGAGGGGCGAGTAATCGCCCCATCCTTAGTCGGCTATAAAAAGGAGCTAAACAAAGTCTGGCTTCTTCTGTCCCAATACAATCCAACCCTACTTTTCACATCCATCAGAAAACCACCCGCACGTTATAATAATAATTTGCTATAGTATATTATTATCCACTTGTTTATTTCGCATCTATATGAATAACTATTACAATATATTTGAAATGGTGTATTTAAAGTGGTGTATTTAAAGTGGTGTATTTAAAGTGGTGTCTACAAAAGAAAATCTGTGCTAAAAGAACGAATATTTCTTTTTATAAGACTTTTCTTTCTAAGAAAAGGTTTTTTATCGCAGAACTCGTAGCTGTAGTGCATAGAGATGGCAACAAAAAAGATAATGGTGCAGGGCACGGGGTCAGGCGTGGGCAAAAGTATAATTGTAGCTGCGCTTTGCCGCATATTTACCCAGGATGGCTATAAGGTCGC
>CAZOEM010000750.1:0-1725 GCA_964578735.1 uncultured Halobacteria archaeon
GATTTCCTCTGCCAAGTTCTTTATATGTTCATTGTACCCAAAGTATTCACCTGCTGTTATTACTCCTGCAATAAAGAGCGCCGTATCAATGGACGAAACTTCAGTTTTACCATCTCTTTGTCCGTTATTTTCTATTCCATTATCAGGGTTTATATCCAAAAAATGATAGAAGAAACCATACTTTCCCCATAAACTCGAATTTTGCGATTGTTTCAATTGAATGTTACGATGGGATAAGAGAGTTTTGTATACCCTTTCTTCAGCTTCCGTTTTATTAATCCAACCCCTTTCTGCGCCAATACAGAGTGCAGTTAACCCAAAGCCATTACCTGCTATGCTTGATTTTCTATCGTAAGTTGCATAACCAACATTACCAGTAGTATCTGGGATAAATCCATATGAAGTCTGGTTAGTATTTTCATCAGTTTGAGCAGTATCCCAAAAGTACATAAATGCTTTTTTTGCCACAAAATCTAAAAACTCATCGTCTGTATTATAATGATTGTCGGTATCAATAAACTGGATGTCATCTACATAAAGAGTACCCCTTTGCTCTGTCACTCGCCAATCTTCAAATACAATAGTAAATTCATCCATTTTTCGCCAATCCGGTTGTGGCGAAACATCATAAGATAAATTGATTATTATCTCTTGCCAAGATGTATTAACTCCATCCACAATATATTCGCCGATGGTATCACCGTCTTTGAACTCAACTTTAAATGTCGAAGTACAACCATTCACTGGATCCCCTCTAACCCAAAAATGGAACTCTTCATAGTCGCTAAGATATTTGTCATATTTCGTAGGAGACCATTGAAATTTAGTATACCAACCTGCAAATCCCTCAGTTACGTTATAATCCAATCTAAGAGAGGCTCCAAAGCAACCGTTATAAGTATTTATGTCTCGTGATTGTGTGCAACATCCTCCAAAAGCATAAATGAGTCCAAAGCTACCACCCCAATTGTTTGGATGCCAATCGCCATTGTTATTTATGTAATTAAAATCTGCTACCGTATCTACAATCATATTCTCAGCAGATGCTGTTCCAATGCTCAGGGATACTAATATTGCGCATAGACCCACAAATAACAATGTTTTTCCAAATTTTACCCCTTTTTCTCTTTTCATCTTTTTCATATCACCTTCTAATTTTTAACCAATACCTATTAAGTCACTAAGTTCAAGTGCCGATGATCTAAACTATACTTTTATCATAGGAATATAAAAGCTTTTCGATTTTTTTCTATTTTTAATGCTTCCGTCCAAAAAGTTTGTCATAAAGCGTTACGTACCAGGTTTTGTGCGCTCTAAGTTTTTCCTTTTCTTCAGCTATCACCGTTACAGTATCTGTCTTCTCGTAAACCTTCTGCCCAGATATATACTTCCCCACCACTTCCCAACCATGCCCCACAGAGCCGTGATAGCAAGAAGGCGCCCACAAATGCCCCGGACACAACTCTTTAAGCTGTGGAAATTGATCCCTCACTGCGAAGCGTTTTTCCGTAAACGCTTTTTCTAAAAGGGTTTGCTTACTGCTTCTACCCTTTAGCCGCTTCGCTATCCAGCTAACCGAATATTTCGGCGGGTATTTTATGAAAAGGTGGACATGGTCTACATTCATCGCCATATCGATAATTTCAATATCGAGCTCTTTGCAGGTTTCCCGAATGATTTCCTCTGCCGCTTCCGCTACTTCACCTTCCAATACCTTCCCGCGAT
>CAZOEM010000751.1:0-1004 GCA_964578735.1 uncultured Halobacteria archaeon
GTTCCCACCACCGTGTATGACCGTCAACCCGCCATGGGTTCCCGGCCAGAACACGGTCCGGATTTCTGTCGAACCGTCGTAGGCTTCCAGCGAGGAACCGCGGCCGAGCTTGAGGGTTGTATCGCCATCCAAGATGTCCTGCAGGCGCCAGGAGCCGGGGATGCCTTCAATCATCACAAGTTGACCGATGATGAAGCCCGTCGGCCCCGTGTCCCACGTGCCGGTGGAGCGCGTGAGCGTTCCGCCGTCGGAATCGCCGTTGATGGAGATCAAGGTGGTGTCGACCACAGGTACATCGGAGGCCGTCACGGTATGCAGCTCGGTTTGCGGACCTGCCACTGCACCCGCGAGGTGCATGACGGTATTTTCTGTCGTGTCATTCGGGTTGTCGTCGCTGAAACCCGTGACCTCCCAGTCACCAAGCCCATCGATCGTCACGATCTGGCCGATCAGGAAACCTTGCGCTTTCCAATCAAACGGGAGCTGGCGCGTGAGCGTGATGCCCGTTGAAGCCACAGGTGTGATGATCACGGTGCCCTTCATTTTCACGGGCACATCGGGGTCGACGGTGCCTTGCACATCGAGTGTATCGTTCCCTTCGCCGAGCATGAGATTGATCACTTCGAGCGTGGTCTTGGCGCCATCGGTCTCGAACTGACCGTCGACGTATTGCACGGTGCCGAAGCTGATGCCGCCGGGGAAGACCTGTGCTTCGCCGAAGGTCTGCGGGTTGCCGGAACTGTAAGTGCCGCCGAAGTCGAGATCATCCGGCAGCCCAAAACCGGAAAGCGTGGTAGAGGTGATCGTACCACTGCGATCCTGCTTGCTGCCATCGTTGAAGATATTGAGAACGTCGATTTGCTTCGATTCCGGCGCCTGTGTGGCGATGGAGAACAAGGGACCATCCGTCTCGCCCGGCAACTTGAGGCCGAGCTTGAGTGAGCGGTCTGCACCGGTCACCCCGCCCTCAACGGCAACCGGTCCGCGCAGCTTCGAGAGCACAT
>CAZOEM010000751.1:1014-1724 GCA_964578735.1 uncultured Halobacteria archaeon
CTTAACACCCTTGCGGGTCAGCGGCACGTCGTAGAGCACGTCGGCCACCAGGTAGATCTCCTGCTCCTCATACCAGTTGGGATCTGTGCCCGACGCGCTGCCGTCATCCCAGCTTACCACCGCCGCGAGGCGCATCACCTTGATGGTGGTACCGGCCGGGAAGAGGTCGTCGAAGTCGAAGGTCGGGTTCTCGCTCGTGAATTGGAGCTTGTTGTCTTTATCGTCGTTGTCACCGCGGATGATGGCGATCTTGAAGCGGCCGCAGGTGCTGTCGTCCAGGGTGCAAATCTCCACACGCTGTCCCTCAAGGAAGCCGTCGGAGAGGAAACCGGCCTGCTCATCGCTCACATCGGCGCGGATGATCTGTCGGACGGGCTGGGTGTCGATGATAGTATCGATGAACTCAGCCTGTCCTTCCCAGTAACCCATGTTCGTCAGGTGGCTGATGGTCACATCCTGAATATCCGTACCGGCACTGATGGCCCCATCGCTGAACGTGATGGTGGTGGCATCGACCGTGTCGATGATGACATCATAGTCAACACCCAAGATGGTCACACGGATCAGTTGACCGGCCTCGAAACCGTCGTCGACGAAGCTTCCCAGGTCGCTGCCATTAGCGCGTGTGATCTCATTGCCCGCAACATCGACGTTTCCGAGGAAGCGGCGCGAGGGGATCAATCCACCGATCGGCTCGAGGTCGTTGGCCG
>CAZOEM010000752.1:0-1722 GCA_964578735.1 uncultured Halobacteria archaeon
ATACCGTAGTACTGATAATGTCCAGTCATCTTTTGTGCTAACAATGACCACCATAACTCTAATGTCATGCGATTTCGAACGCCCTTTAGCCACAGATTCATTGCTTTCATCTTCTGCCTGAACTTCTTGCTAGATGTCTTTCGCCCCACTTTAAATTTACCGTTACGAGTTTTATCGCAGTAGAGCGTAAAACCAAGGAAGTCAAAAGTTATTCGCAGCAAACTTGGGTCTACTACACGTTGTTTCAGGCATTCCATCATGCATTCGTGATCTACCATATCAAAGAACTTCGTAATGTCCATATCCACCACGGAGTTAACCGGCTTGGTCATGATGATCATGTCAACCATGTCCAGCGCGTCATGGCAACTGCGGTTGGGTCGAAACCCAAAGGATACGTCACAGAAGTCCTCTTCAAAATATCAAAAATATACGTTCCGCTTTTTTATTAAAATCTTTCCTTCATAACTACATTATCACAGAAAAAGAAAAGGCGTATTTGTGATGAAGGCATGAAGTGCGAGTTGTCCGGTAGGAGAGTACACCGTAGGTCTAACAACTCAAACCTCAAACCTGATACAAATACATATACAAATACTCACCCTTTTATAACACCAATGCCTCTGAAAGCCGCTACTTTCTTCGCTATACCGGATACTTCACAACTTTGGACCACCACTTCCGGGTCTTTATAGGCTGCGGAAACTTCTTCCGCCAGCTCGCCATATTTGTCAAATTGAATACCTTTCTTCTTCCTTACATCTCGCTTTGTTCGTTCTCGCGTCTTCACCATTATATTCCGCTTCGCTAATTCCGCTTTCACTTCACTGCCACGGTATTGCCTCATTGCCGCCGTCCTGCTCATTTCTCTACCAGAGCCATGAGCACAACTTCCAAAAGTCTCAGCTCTTGCTACGTCTGTGCCCACCGCCAAGAAACTGCGTGTGCCCATAGAGCCTGGAATTAACACCGGCTGGCCAACGTTTCTATAGATCGGTGGCAATCGTTCGTCACCAGCGGGAAACGCCCGTGTCGCACCTTTCCGGTGCACACACAGCTTCTTCCTCGTACCGTCCACCTCATGCTCTTCCTCTTTCGCTATGTTATGTGCGATGTCGTACACCAGCCTAATTTCCATATCTTCCGCTTTTCTTCGTAGCACGTCTTCAAATACTTTTCTTGTCCAGTGGGTTGCGAGTTGCCTGTTTGCAAAAGCGTAATTCGCACATGCGCACATCGATACGAAATAATCCATGCCTGTATCACTGTTCAAATAAGCGCAAGCCAGTTCACGCTCTAAGCCGAGTATCTTTGATAACGTTGCATCTTTGTTCATTTCGCGTTCGAATTTCCGCAGATAGTAAGAGCAAACGCCGTGTGAGAAGCCCCTGCCTCCTGTATGAATCAAAACCGTTACCTGGCCCACCTTTTCTATTCCATACGCATTTGCAAGTTGCTCATCAAATATCTCATCCACTACCTGCACCTCTAAAAAGTGATTCCCGGAACCGAGCGTACCTAACTGAGGAGACCCGCGCTTCTTTGATTTATCGTCTATCTTATCTATACTTGCAGCTTTTAATCTGCCGCCCTCTTCTGTATGCTCTATGTCCTCCGCCCAGCCATAACCATTCTCAATGCACCACTCAGAACCGCCCAAAAGCACCTCATCTAACTGACTATACGACAGCTTCACTTTCCCTGATAGTCCAAGCCCCGCGG
>CAZOEM010000753.1:0-1717 GCA_964578735.1 uncultured Halobacteria archaeon
TTGATAGTGGCAGGGTTCCTAATGCCCTCAAAATAAAACGTGCCTTGCCTGAGATTAAAAACAAAAACACTACCACCATCCAAATGGAAAGAGAGGGCCATTGATTTATGGGATAACGCAGAAGAGAATTAGTTTGACAATGTCACATTATGATTATCAGGTTAATAGTTACCTCAATGTTATAATTATAAACTGATAATTTATACTATTCTTTTCTATGGGCGTTATCTTGAGATAATCCTGCGCTTATATGGTCCACCAGCATATCATTTCTATACTTCGTAATACATTTTTGAAAATTGTGTTAATTTGACATTGTCAAATTAGTCATGAGAACATTTTTCCTCTTTAGCCATATCAGTCACAACTCCAGCAATTCCTCTTCTTTTAGTCTGTCCACAATCTCCTTAACACAGACTCGTAAATTCATTCTGTTATCATATTCATCAAAAAGGGCAGTCAAATCACCTTTACCGTTCTTCTTCTCTTTAATTATAGCTATGAGGTTTTCCATTGCCCTTTCTATATCATCCACAATGCTCACAGTCGCAAACCGGGAAGTTCTGGATAGCGGATTCAAATCAACAGTTATCACCTTCTTCCCCATCTTTATGAGCGCTTCACACCGGTCACCGTCTTCCAGAGGTGCAAGAACCACGTCCGCACTGTAAATACCTTCGTGATCTACCTTTGCACGAGCATGCACTATTCCGGGTATTCTCGCATCTGCTTTATCACCAAGCACTTTAGCAGCTCCTTGCTCTTCTAATCGCGCTTTTATTCGTCTTGCCCGCTCTTCGGTCCTATAAAAGATATTCACCTCTAAAGGTGCGTTTATCAATTTGCTCAACTCAATTATCTCCTTTGTGACTAATGCGGCAACATTACCATTCACGGAAATAACGGGCTTCTGCGCAGTAAGTAAGAAAGCAGCAGCAGCTTCTGTTGCTTTCAGCGCCGAATTTAAAGTCCTCTCACCGATTAAATAATCAAATGCTTCGCCCCTGCCATGTGCGATTAAGCCTTGTTTGCCCGTTATCCCAGCTTCTAAGCCAGCAACGAGTTTCTCACGCTTCTTTAATGATTCATAGCGGGGGTGTGTTTTCGGAATCATCTGCATCTGATTATTCTATGACCTCCCCATGACTTAAGTGTAGTGTCCATAACCATGTGGCAGAGGAGATAGTGGGGGACTATACTAGAACTCAAAACTCGGTGGCAGAAAGATTATACTTTATATACAAATTAAAAAGGCTCCTGGCGGAAATATGTGCTACATTTAAAGCGACTTCGGTGCATGTGGTGCTGTTATAAGAAGGATTTGTATTTTTCTTCGATTGCAACAATTGAAGATATAATATGGATAAAATAGGCAAACTTGTGAGTTTTCCATAGGTAAAGTATGGCGTTTTAGACTATTTTTATATTGACTACACCCCTACGCTTACTAAAAAATTAGCCCATCACATATCATTTACACCACTTCATGTAAACTACGATGAAAGTAGGTGTTTGTAGTAGTATGGGTTAACCCGTTTCTCTACATTAGAAGTCATCTTTGAGATAGGCATTTTATCCTGTCCTTTATATCCCTAACTCCCGCCGTGTCCTCTTCCATGAGTCCTCAAAATCCTTTCTTGTCTTTACTTTTCCATGTGACATTTTAACGTCATGTTCTAGTGCCAGCATTTGCGATAAACCGAAGAAAAAACCAGCG
>CAZOEM010000754.1:0-1711 GCA_964578735.1 uncultured Halobacteria archaeon
AATGCGAGAATCAAAACAGATAATGGTTCCGATGTCACTTTTTTTCTTGGGAACAGAGGAGGTCATGCAGATACCGGTATAATTCAAAAGCCTGGAAGTTTTAGTAATCTGCCTGCAGGTGAAGCATATATATCTCCAATGGAAGGAAAAACAGATGGTACTATTATATTCGATGGCTCTTTTGCTGGTATAGGAACTCTAACCAAACAAATAAAAGTGAAGATAACGAAAGGCTATGTTTCAGATGTCAGTGGTGGAGAAGAAGCAAAAAAACTGAAAAAGATACTGGATGAAGCAGGAAAAACCGGCCACAATGTTGCAGAGCTCGGAATGGGAACAAATGACAAAGCAGAAATCTCTGGTAATATCCTGGAAGATGAAAAAGTTATGGGAACACTTCATGTAGCATTCGGTGACAACAGCACCATAGGAGGACTTACGGAATCTTCGATTCACCTTGATGGAATAATCAAGTTTCCAACCCTGTATATCGATGATGTGATGATTATGGAAAAAGGTCACCTGCTTAATATTTAGTATTTTTTACCTTCTACCAAAACAATATGAGGAAAATCCTTTTTCTTGTCTCCTACTTACTTGTTCTTTCAACTATCATTGTCTTCAGTCTTCTCGCCAAATTCTTTCATACCCCAGGTAGGATGACAATCCCTGTAGCCATCTCAACTTCCGTTCTATTCTTATTCCTTTCGTACATTCTACTAAACTTTGATCTTCGTATTAACAAGTTGCTGTGGCTCCCACCACTTATCTTGCTTTCGAATTTCTCTGTTCAGATGACAGGCGGCTTAAGTCAGTCTATGTTTTCTATCCTGTATATCTTTCTCATTATCATTGTTGCATTAAAATCAGATATATTAGCAATATACTCCAGTTTAGTGGTTATACTAATTCTTGAGCTCTCTTCTGCCATTCACCTTCACATACTAAACACTCGATTTCTCCTGTTTATGTTTTCTCTTGTGGTCTCTTCAATTCTACTCTCATTTTTTATTGTCAAGCTAAAAAGAAAAAAGAAGGATATCGAAAAGAAACTCAAAGAAATCCAGACAGCTACGAGTGTCTTTTCAACTCCAGCAAATACAACCGACAGAAAGGAACTCCTGAAGACTTTAAAAAGCAAAAAAGAGGGTTATAATTCTGTGGCAAAGGAAAAAATGGTAGAGCTAATCGAACCAATTTTGAATGCACTTTTCGAAACAGGTGATTATCACTCCTCCGTAATATTCTTAAAAGAAGAAGCAAGGGAGACCTTTTTTCTATTTCAGATAAAATCACACAGTGCTTATATAAATAAGAATGCTATAATCTCACGAATATCAGGACCATATACCTGGCTCATGAAAGAAAGAGAACCTCTTTTGAATAATCAATTTTTGGTAGAATCAACAAGCCTTGAATACTACTCAAAAGATGAGAATATCAGGTCTTTCATAATGCTTCCGCTTATGCAGGAAAACAAACTCATAGGAATATTGGTTTGCGATAGTAAAGATGAGAACAAATTCGACTGGAAAACAAAAGAGAAACTTAAAGTTTTTTCAAATCTTATAGTGTCCACATTACTACTATTCAAAAGTCTTTTTTGGGCTCAATGGGAAGCAAGCAGGTATTCTGCTCTGCACGAAATAGCAAAAAGACTCAGTCAGAGTTTAAAAAGGGATGAGGTCCTTAATGTTTTGATGAGCATTGC
>CAZOEM010000755.1:0-1709 GCA_964578735.1 uncultured Halobacteria archaeon
CTTTTCCACTTCTTCCCTTACCTTTTCTACAACTTCTCTCGTCTTCTCGCCCTCAGTCCTTGTAACTTCTCGTGTCTTTTCCGATTCTTCTTTTATTACTCTTATCGTCTCGTCTTGCTTCCCAAGCATACCTACCCCCGCCTGCGCCATCTTCGAAAGCTGGAAGACAATCAAAGATTGCCTAAACGAGTCAATACTCCTAACCTCACCACCATAATCCTTAACTTCCACTGCTTCAACAGAAGCTCCCGGTGGATAATTCGATTCTGCAAACACAATAAACCGTTTAATCCGCTCTTCCACTCCTTCAACTCGAACAATTAAGTGCTGCTCTCCCTCTACCAATACATTCCGTGCATCAAATTTATCGATGAATACGCTTTCCGCTTCGCTCAATAAAAATAGCCGGTATCCAACATCGTGTACCTTCCCCTTTATCGCTATTTCCTTCGCTTTCATCATCTAAATCTTCTCTTTCTATTTATTTAAAGTTAAACCTTTTCTTTTATTTATATCGTTTCTGATCTGGCATGACAAACTTATAGACCGAAATGCCATGCTCTTCAAACGGCATCTTCGAGTTCAATCTGTAACCTCCGCATATAGAAGACGATGCAAGTTAAACCTGCATCCTGTATCCTGCATCATGTATCATCTTCTTGTGTTAATCTTGTGTAATCTCGTGGTTTTTACTTCATCTGGATTGTCCACGGAGTTCTGATTTGCGAAATGCGCTGCTAAATGGAATACATAGTCCGGTTTCTCCTTAAATTTGAATACTCGTTTCAGCATTTCGTCATCTAAAATGCTCCCGTTCACAAAGGATATATTATTCGCTTTTGGGATATTCCATTCGTATGCGCTCGACAAATCGTCCAAGATCACTACTTTCTCTGCACCCAATTCCGCTAATTTCCGGCACAGGTTCGTTCCTATGCAGCCCGCGCCGCCGGTTACTAATACAATCTTCCCTTCATAATCTTCTTCTATACCCATTCTTATTATACCCCCCTCAATCAATCCATTATCCCATGAAGGTACATTACCAATCCTTCCTATCTCAGTTAGCTCTAAACTCGTAATCTCTATTATTTGCCACTAAACACCTTCAAATGTTCAATCTTATTGAAATGCCCTACATTATTTGTCAAGACACCAAAACCATTAACCATAGCAATCGAAGCAATCAGTAAATCCCGAATATCCATCATATTTCCATCACATTCTAAGCGTGCGATTATTTTCCCCGCCATTTCCATCGAATCTTCATCTGTATTTAATATCCACGATTAATCTACCTTCCACGTTCTCCACAACTCCCTAAGACTTTCTTTGATTTCTTTCTCCTCCTCGTCACTTATTACCCAAGCCCCTGCAAAATCGCTTGGTTTCTTTCTATCTGCACGTGATAATAAATCTTCCAACGCATCATCAATCGAAACGTGCCTCTTCAATCGAGTACTAAGAAGCTCCTTAAAGATGTTTAATTCCCCATAAACCTTAGGACTAATCTTTATCGCTTTTGCTTCTTCCATTCTAATCCCCCCTCCATTTTTATTATAATCTACCGTTTGTATATATACATTTGTTTTTGTTTAACAGTTTGTTCATGCACTCTCTTCAGCCCGCCCTCAAATCCCATCTGCGGCTCGTAAGGGAACTCACAAATAATAATTTACCAGAACTGTATCATTTTTCAAGAATTTTTA
>CAZOEM010000756.1:0-866 GCA_964578735.1 uncultured Halobacteria archaeon
TGATTTTATGCCCGACCTTGTACTACTCGACATAAGACTTCCTAAAAAAGATGGAACACAGGTACTTACAGAGATCAAGGAATTCGACAGAGATATACAGGTTGTTATGATGACGGGTTACGCGTCTATAGATACGGCTGTAACTTCTCTCAGAGAAGGAGCCTACGACTATATAAACAAACCCTTTGAGACAAGCCAGGTAAAGACCCTTGTGAAGAATGCAGTTGAGAGAAGAAGTCTTCTCAAGGAGAGAGAAATTCTGATTTCAGATCTCTCTGAAGCCAATGAAAAACTTGCAGAAGCGAATACAATGTTGAAAGAAAAGAGAGCTTTTGCTGATGACGAACTCAAAAAGAAGGTCGAGCAACTTTCTGAACTCAATAAAATCTCATTCAAGATAACCTCGGAAGTAAACATCGAAAAACTTGTTAAACTTATTCCGGAGGCAACGAATAATCTATTCAAGACTACTGGAAGTCTTATACTGCTGCTTGATAAAGATAGAACCAATCTCACAACAAAGGGATGTGCTGGAAAAACACCCTTCAATATTGGTGGAAAAATAAGCACCAAAATCGCCCCGTTCGATGTTTCGGTAACGAAGAAATCTACAGAACAGATTAAGAAGGTTAGAATTGGAAAAAAAGATGTTGGTCCCATAGTGTGTTCCTCTCTGTCTTCCGGCGGCAAGAATATCGGAGCACTATGCGTTCTGACCGACCAGGACATGGATAAGGACTCTGTTCAGCTCCTTAACACACTTTCTTCAACAGCTTCAATCGCACTCGAAAATGCTTCTCTGTTTGACGATCTAAAAAGGAGTTCTCTTGAAGTAATGCTCTCACTTCTTCTAATAAAGGGCTTCA
>CAZOEM010000756.1:876-1709 GCA_964578735.1 uncultured Halobacteria archaeon
TCTTAAAGACCATTCAGAGAAAGTATCGGATTTATCCGAAAGACTGGCGGAAGAGATGAAGGTAAAGAAAGAAGATATAAGAAATATTAAGTACGCGGCATTGATACACGATATAGGAAGAGTTGTTTTGCCTGAAGACACGACTGACGATAAGTTAATATTTGAGAAAACATTCAATATTGTAGGACATATGCGCTTCTTGAAAAAATCGCTGGAGATCATAAAACATTCCGTTGAAGACTTCTCAAAGAAGGGTGAAAAAATTCAATTACTCTCAAGAATTTTTGCTGTTGTAAACAGTTTTGATGAGCTGGCAAGAACAGGCAAGAAAATACAAGATGTAATTTCAATTCTTGATAAGAACAAAGGCAAGAAATTCGACCCAAAGGTTGTGGACAGCTTCAAGAAAGTCTTACAGTCTTTAACTTAGCAGCCAATGAAATTGTTCATAAACATTATCCTTCTGGGTTTGTTTGTCTATCCCTCGGCTTTTTTAAAGGATAGAAAGGAGAACATAATGAATAAGAACATCCGAGAACCTGTTGTAGCAGGAAAATTCTATCCCGGAGAAAAAGAAGAACTGAAAACGACATTAAAACAACTCTTTAAAAAAGCGACAGCAAAAACAGTTAAAGGGAAAATAGTTGCCTTGATATCCCCGCACGCAGGATATCCATATAGTGGCTGGACAGCTGCAAAAGTTTATAAACAACTTGAAGGCAAGCATTTCCATACCGTTATCCTGGTTGGTCCAAGTCATCATACATATTTCAAGGCTTCCTCAGTTTACAAAAAGGGTGCTTGGAAAACTCCCATTGGAATAGTTCCGATTG
>CAZOEM010000757.1:0-1707 GCA_964578735.1 uncultured Halobacteria archaeon
CGCCTGTTAGGTCCGCTAACTTTGGTTTTGCCGTGTCTTTAAGTTTACGAAAATGATCATAAAGTATATAATTGATAACTAATAATCTTTAGGTGGTGAGTATGGATAATAAAGTGGAAGGTAGAGAGGTAAGCGATCCTTTTGAGGCGGGTGAGATATGTGCAGGGCTGGGCCATGCCTATCGGATAAAAGTAATGCAGGTATTGGTGCAGTTAGGGGGAAAGGCAAAACTTGCGGATTTAATCAAGGAATGTAGTAAAGACCCCCCATTTTTTCGTCAGTTCACCGTGGGTAAGGCACATATCGAGAAGATGGCGATAGCAGGAATAGTGGACCTGAGTAATGAAGAGGGGCCGTATGTTGTAGTACTGAAGAAAGAGGTAAGAGTGTTCATAAAAGAAATAAAACGCGAAAAGTGAGATAAAATATGGTGGGAAATATAGACGAAAAAGAGGGGAGTGAAAAGCGAGTAACAATATCATTCGTCTTAGCTGGGTATAATAATATCGTGCATGATGCGAGAACGGATAGTTTCTTACGAAGTATAAGAGTGATGCACACGATAGCGAGCGAAGGCAAGCGAAAACGCTTGCTTACCCGATCGTAAATATATTCCTACGCGCTCACACCAAACTTCTTTGCTGTCTGAACGATCATCAAAAAGGTATCGTTTGATTTTTTCTTTTTTGATGTGTTTTGGGTTTTTCTTTCTTTTTCTGTCTACTTTTAATTTCTCATTTTCTTCGTACAATTCTTCAATGAGCTGGAGTAGGATGCGGAAGGCTTCTGCCAGTCGCTTGTCCTCAATTTCATTAGGGTGGATATTTAGATGCTTTTACGTTTCCGAGATTTGTGATAGGGTCATGGTAATACCTTTTACTCTACTTATATATACATATTCTAGTTGAAATTATTGTTTCTTAAATTTTTATCCTAACTATGATTGCTGTTCCTTTTGGATAACAAGAATAAACAAAACGGGCAACAAAGTGTGAATGCTTATGATCCCTAATAAGGCGGATAATCACCGATACACCACGATCCTAACTCATGTTTTGTGATTGCTCAAAATCTTGTGGATTTCGTGCTATTAATTGCAAAATGCAGAATGCAAATGTAAAAATGCAAAATATACGATATGGATGAAAAAGAGTTATTTTTACTTTAAAACACCCATTCTTGCTATTTATGGGACTTTGACTTTTGCACTTTATCTTTTGCATTGTCAGCTTAAAAATCCACCGATTTTTGTGCAGATACTTGTTATCTCATCCATTCACACTCACCCTATTTTTTTTGCCGCTTATATCCTAATCCGATCCCGATCAGCACCAAAACCACAATCACTGCTATAATTCCCATCAGCGGAGCACCGGATATAGGGAATGCCTGTGATTCCGCAAGCTTCTCCTCTTTCATTACTTTCCCTTTCTTCTCCGATGCTTTCTTCTCCGGGAGTTTCTTCAGTTCTTCGCCTGTTTTACTCACACCGGTAGTTTCCGTCATATTTGTGACAGTTTCACCTGTTTCTTCTTCTGTAATTCTACGCGTTCCGCCCCCGCCACCTCGGGAATATGTTTTCTGCTCAGTAGATTGTTCGGGAACAGAAAGTACACCCTGCATATAATCTTGCAACAGCACGTTCCCACAGGTATGATGACAGCATGTAACTCCGTATTCCTCGACTGATTTTTGGTATGTCTCTGC
>CAZOEM010000758.1:0-1703 GCA_964578735.1 uncultured Halobacteria archaeon
TGCTCTCCATGCCCAGTCCTGCGCACATAACTATGCTATTAGCGTTTGCGGCTTTTGCTGCTTTGTAGCCTGGTATCAGTCTCTTACGCACATAATCTTCTGGCGACATGTAATCATGGCTCACATCCTGACGCGTTCTTTGGTAATCCACTTCGTTGCCGAGTTCAAAATAGAGAACCGGGCGTTTTAGGCCTGGCATGTCGTTTATCCCATCACCGTCATAGCGTTCCACTACATGGTAAACGTAATCGTAGTACTGCGCTGGGGTTATATCGTTAATATCAAAAGCGACATCGGTATTTTTTATGCTGAGTAGGAGTAGTAAGTCCGGCGAGTCGAGATTCTGATACAATTTTACCAGGTTGTCATAGCCCGAGTCGTAAAATTCTGTGCTGCCGCAGGGTGTGGTTTGCCAATACGGGTAACTCCATTTCGCTTTTTGCCATTCATTACCTTCCAGGTCCAGCGGTTCTAAGCCTATCCACCATGCGCCACCTCTAACAATTCCAAAGGGTTTTACTTTTGTTTTATACGAAAGGAACATCTCTGTCCAATTCTGCCAGTGGGTGTGTATTCCTATTCTAGCCTTGGAAAAAGTGAGTTTAGCTGGTTCTGGTGGCGGCGGCGGAGTTGGTTTTGGCGTTGGTGCAACTGTAGGTGGTGGTGTTAGTTCCGGTGTCGCTTCAAAGCAATAGATTTTGCCACCCATAAATAAAGCGTTACCTATAAAAACCTTTCCATCTGCTACTGCCGGTGAAGATCTCTCAAAACCTAATAATGGTGGCTCATAACACCACAACAATTCAAGATCACCTGATATTTTCTCATTCGTATATCCTGTATGAGACGGGTCGTGGCGGAACATGGGCCAAGCTCCTGCTTGAGCGGAGCCAACCCCACCAGTTAAAAAGAAAATCATTGCACAAATAATCAAGACTCCAACCAATGCTCATCTTTCTCTCATTTTTCTCTCTGATTTTATCTCCCTATGATATATATGCACTTTAATTTACCTTTAAGCATCTCTTTATTTAAAGGTATTCTTTTTCTTCTATCTCTCATCACTCACTTTAAGATTTAAAATCGATTTTTACACCCCTTTTGATAGGATAATAATTTCATTGTCATTCGTGAGTGTATAAACCATCAACCGCGATACAGGGCATCACACAGCTTATGACCATTACCACCGCAACCAAAATAGCCACTATCATCAAAGCGATTTTAGCTTTCATTTTTATCTCTTTTTCCCTTCTTAGGAATGCTTTCGTACAGGTAATAGTGACATAACGCCATAAAAGCTTTTCGGTGCGAGATAGGAGGTGTCTGCTAAAAGATAGCAGGCAGCAATACTCTGTGGTAATTATTCATCAAGTTTTTCGGGTGTTGGATCTATTACCTCTAAAAACTTTAACTCTTTAAATCCACCATCATGGGTAAAAATCCTGTTCACACCGTTATATTGCATCATTGCAACTATTGTTGCATCTCTTCCGCCAATTGGTTTCTGCCATAGCTCTGAAAGTTTATCTAGTGAAGAATTCAAAGCTGTTTTGTCAAAGGGCTCGATGGTCATCGTTGAAAGATGCATCAATCGTTTGATCCTTTCTTTTAAAACACTTCTTGGCATTTTTGAGATTTTATAGAGATAAGGGAACTCACAAATAATAATTTACCAGAACTGTATCATTTTTCAAGAATTT
>CAZOEM010000759.1:0-1699 GCA_964578735.1 uncultured Halobacteria archaeon
AGAAAAGAAAATATCACTGATGGTTACCATAGGAGATTCCTCATTTCCACAGGACGGGACCAATTCCGAAGAGTTAATAAGAAAAGCAGACCGAAATCTTCTAAAAAGAAAAAAAGGGAAGTGAATTTCACCGAGTCATTTATGGTGGGTCGTGAAGTTTGTATCCCCTGCCTTTAACCCATTTGACCTCGTAATATTCATTAACATAGTTCCATGCCCACGGATTGCATCTCTGTAGTCTATCAATTGCCATTAAGGTTCCCTTAAGAGACCCTTGCTTTTTTATTACCTGGTATGCATAGTGTGAACACGAAGGTGTAAAGTTGCACACGTCTGGTTGTTGCTCAGAAAGTAAGAATTGGTAAATTTTTATCGTGTGAAGTATCAATTCCTTTCCCACAAGAAAGCTTTTTTTCTTTTCTTGCTTTCGCGTTTCTTTACTAAAATCCCACATTATATCCTCGCTCGCAAAGAGAGAACGCAACACCAGGAGAAGAAAAAATGCTACAATTGTGTAATTCTTCATTTCAGTGATTCCTTTTATTACTCTTTCTACCATTGTTTTAGGTTTTAGGTGTCAGGTTCTGGCTCGCAGATTTTAGATCTCAGGTCTACGGTCTCATGTCTTGTGCACTTGTGATTTTTGCTCTTGTGTTCTTTCATACCTTCCAGATTTAACTTTTCACTTTTCACTTTTAACTTGCCTACCTTTCAAGGTCTTATGTCTCTAAAATCGTTTCGTTAAAGAGTGTTGGTCTTGCGTCAGCAATAATGAGTGTTCCTACACTGTTAAAGTAGTAAACCACATCAAGATTAATGGGTCGACCATCTATCCCAATCCATGCGTTCTTTTCACCCCTCATCTCAATTCGTTTAATTTCACCTGTGTTTCGAATTTCATAAGTATAGATAGATTTGATGAACGACAAATCCCTGGCAAGAAAAAGTGGTGGCGGGTTTCCTGAACCAAATGGTGAAAGTAACATCAGTTCACCTTTCACTTTTTTAGTAATATCTTCCAATTGGAGTTTGGCAATAATTCTTAATTCTCCTGTTTTATCTCTTGTTACAGGCATTTTAGAAACACCTTCAGCTATTTTCTGTTTAAGCTTTTCTACATTTTCCCTTCTCATTGTGAAACCACACGCAGATTTGTGACCTCCAAACGATGTAAAAAGCCCGATGTATTTTGACAGTAACTCATGAATATTGAATTCTTCCGTTGTTCTTGCCTCTCCAAATGATAAACCATTCTTGTCAGTAACAACAATTACACCTCTGCTAAACCTTTCTTTCAAGCGAGAAGTGCAAAAACTGACATACTCAGGGGGAACAAAAGGCGCGTAAACAAAAATGATATCCAGAGAAACATCACCCTTCAAGGAAGATAGCACTTTTCTGAAATTCTTGCTGGCTTCTGCATACCACTTTTCGCTTTGTTTCACCAATTGGGGAATCGTTGCGTCAAGGTATTCGTCATCTGTAGTGGTTAAAATATTGAAACCTGTATTTTGCATCCATCCTGTTGTCTTTGCAGTTGCCAGTACGGAAATCATCTTGTGAATAACCATCTCATCGCAGATACCACTCTTTGATAAAATCTCAATCAGCTTTGCTATGCCTTTTCTCTTTGTCAGATTAAGCATTTTGAAACCGAGTTTCGCAAGAAACCAGTTTTCATCTTTCAAAAGTACTTTGT
>CAZOEM010000760.1:0-1695 GCA_964578735.1 uncultured Halobacteria archaeon
TTGAAAATACGTGATTACGCTGCCTGCGGAGTTCCTATTATTACCACCAGAATAAGAGGTTTGGAAATAGTAGAAAAAAAGGGGTTTGGCTTATTAGTCCCACCAGATGATTCTGATACCCTATCAGAAGCAATAATAAAACTAATCGAAAACCCGGCTTTGAGGAAGAAAATGGGCAAAAAAGGAAGAATGGTAGCAGAAGAGCTATTTTCATGGGAATTCATTACAAAAAAAATTCTAAAGATGATTAAAACATAAGATGAAAAAACTTAAAATCCTCTTCATTTCCCGCTCTTATCCCAATCAGAACAATCCGGTAAAAGGGGTTTTTGTCAGAGAACAGGCTAAAGCAATTTCTTTATACGGAGATGTGGCAGTTATTACTGATCAAAGAGTTACTTCTATAGGAAACAGGCTCTTCAAAGTTTACGAAGAAAGGGACGGTGAAGTTAGTGTTATGCGTCTACAATATCGCAAGTTGCCTATCCCTAAGATTTCTTATTTTATATATTGTATCGGAGTTTTCTATGCCTTTAGAAAAGTTTTGAGAAAAGGTTTCTTTCCTGATATCATTCACGCACATTTCTATGAAGCTGGAGTACTAGCTGTTTTAATAGGTAGAATCTACAAAATACCAACTGTTATAACAGAACATTATAGCGGTTTTTCTCTCAAAACGGTCAGGAAACTCGGCAAACAAAAAGCGCGTTTCGCATTGAACAAAGCCGATTTAATAATAACGGTCAGTAAAGCGCTTAAAAACAGTATTCAAGCTTACGGCATCAAAAACCGTTTCACTGTAGTTCCCAATGTAGTTAAAACCGATCTTTTTTATCTCAAGACAAAGAAAAAACAATATACCTGCAAAAACATACTTCTTGTGGCTCTGTTGAAGCCCATAAAAGGTATTCCATATTTATTGAAGAGTCTTTCGAATCTTGCTAAAGAACGGACGGATTTTTCTATAGACATTATAGGAGATGGACCAAAAAGAGAAGAGTACGAGAAACTTGCTTTTACATTAGGAATTAATAATAAGGTAACATTCCACGGGATAAAGACTAAAGAAGAAGTTGCACGCTTCATGCAAAACGCTGATTTTTTCGTTTTACCCAGTATATGGGAAGGGTTGCCATGCGTACTAATAGAATCCATGGCATCGGGATTGCCTATAGTTGCAACTAATGTAGGCGGAATTCCGGAAATAATCAATAAAAAAACGGGAGTTTTAGTTCCGCCAAACAATGTTAAAGCACTTTCGAAAGCTATCGATTATATGCTGGATCATTATAAAGAGTATTCAAACCGAGAAATAGCGCTATATGCAAAAAATAGATTTAGCTATGAAATGATCGCAAAAGCTCTTTTTAATATATATAAAAGACTTTTAAAAGAAAAAGGAGAAGCTTCTAATTAAAAACAAAACACCTATTTTCTTCACCAAGAAATAGGATTTCACACAAAAAACAATTATTAAGAAGAATCGTTTAAAATCTTGACATATATAGTATTGAGTGTAACTTAATACTGTTATTATGAACAAAACGACCACTTATGAACCGGATAATTCAATAAAAAAGGGATATATTTCGTTATGGAAAGAAATTATCTGGGAGTTAACTCACAACAAATGGCTTACATTTCAGTTATTTAAAAGAGATTTCTTTTCTATTTATAAACAGTCATTGATAGGAA
>CAZOEM010000761.1:0-1694 GCA_964578735.1 uncultured Halobacteria archaeon
TTGGTGGCTGGATGCTCGATGCGCTGGAGAAGATAGGATTTAAATATGATTCTTCAGTGTGTGCGAATTCATTGTATAATAAAACTGATTCATCGCTTCAAATACGATATTTCAAATGAGAAGTTTCCCGCGGTTGGTAAAGGAAGACCGCTGTATTGGGTTGTTAAAGGGAAATTGGTGGAGAAGAGGATAAGGTATATATTGACGAATTTGAAAGATGTTAATAAGATATGTTTGAAAGATGCTTCTTTATGAGCTACAATAGGAAGGAGCGTCAACTAAGAAGGTGATAAGGCTTGAAAGAAAAGAATCAATTGCTAAAGGAGGAAAGAAAAAAAGAACTTGGGTATGAACTTGACAGGATAATAAACGTACTAAGAAAAGATATAAAAATCAAGTTAGTCATGTTATTTGGTTCATTAGCAAGAGGTGATATAAACAGAATAAGCGATATAGATATGATTATCGTGAAGGAGACGGAAAAAAAGTTCCTCGATCGGTTAGATGAGCTTTATTCAACCCTGGTTCCGAATGTCGCTGTAGATATTCTCGTGTATACGCCGAAAGAGTTTGAAGCGATGAAAAATAGGAGTTTTATTATGAATGCGATGAAGGAGGGGAAAATACTGTATGGAGCATGATGTGATAGAAGAAGGGCGACGATGGCATCTTCAAGCTAAACAAGACCTTGATGATGCACAATATAATTTAGAAGGTGAGAGATACCATTATCTTCTGGCTGGGGACCGTGCGGTGAGAAAAATGAAATTATTTTATTGTGCAAAATGCAAAAGTCAAAATCCAAAATTACAATACCAAAATGCGGGGATACTGGATAGCGAGATAAGACATATAAACAATAAAGTAGAAAATATATTTGAGCAGTAAGGTAAAATGAGAACGACAAAAGTGTCTATGAAAGGTGAAATAGAGCTACCGGTTGAGATACGTAGGAAGTATGGAATAGATGCAGGAAAAGAAGTGGAAATACTCGACTTTGGAAAGGAAATCGTTATAGTGCCGGTACCAAAAGGGAGAGCTAAAGGGTTTATAAAATTCAAACGTCCAGTTTCAGAAATAATTTCAAATAATAGGGAAGAAGAGGAAGAATTTGAAAGAAGAAGAAGCGAAATACGTTCTCGATAGTAAAAGAAGCGAAAATAGTCACGGGTGACCCAGAATTCGAGAGTATAGACGTGCAAGTGTTATGGATCCGACAATTTTAAACCTTTTTTGCAAGCAAAAAAACATTCTTTTCACAGTTGTTTTTGCACATCTGGAAAAATGGGCATAGAAAAAAAGATTGAAACAACTGAAAAATGACGAATGTTCAAAGGGAGACTGGTAATGCCTCTACGTGATTTCAGATTGAAAAAATACAAGGATTTGTGTTTGGCACTTTTAGATAGTGGCTACACACCACTGACGGTTTATTCTCATCTTGTCTTGAAGATCAAAAGAAAAAGAATAATAAGTTGGTTGTTCTGAGGCATGATATAGACAGCGGATTTTCGCATCATCAATGAATGCACTGAAAGCAGATGTTGTTATAGTTTATTTATAAGGATGCTAATCAAACATTATTGTGAGGTATAAGAGCGCTAAGATAGGAGCCAAGGATATTTATTTATAGTGCCGAATCTGAATTGACTTTCTGGTGGGAGGGTGATAAGAGGATCGGTGCAGCGAAGCTA
>CAZOEM010000762.1:0-1693 GCA_964578735.1 uncultured Halobacteria archaeon
CTTCCGAGGGTACTATTCCATACGCCATATGGAATAGCAATACCCGATGCTGCAAATCCTGCAGTGAAAAGCGTTCTTCTCGCTCTTGAGAAATTTTTGCGGTTCTTCGTAGAGTCTTTCGAAATCCTATGTTCGAAACAGTGAACAGCTACTTCTTGATTCTTTAACACCTTCAATCTTCGGGTATCAGTTTCAATATTAATATTGCTAAAATCAATAAAAAATGTCAAGCTAACGCTTTTCTTTCGTGCTATTTCATAGGTTTTGGAGATCCCGTCAAATCCTGATTCATCTGTATCAATCCTAAATGTAAATGCGTTTTTATTTTCTTCCGGATAGTACCACTTGTTAATATAATAAAAACCTTTCCTTTTGAAAAGATATCGAATGATGTTTACTATCAGTTTTCTTATTTCCCCCCTGGTGACAGTAGAAACAATTTCAGCAGGAAATCTTCCGCCGTCCGAATAGAAAAATTTCATCACACTTCTATTGTCGCACATAACAGAATTCACATCAAAGGGAATCCCAATACAGATGCCCCTGTTATGTGCAAATTCCTGTACAGCAGGAACGCGATTATTTATTCTTCCGAAACCATTTCCTTGCGATACAAAACCCCTGCTGTAAGTATCAATAATTCCAATATTCCTAAAGACTTCGGAATCATCGGGAATAATGTATTGAGTTTTAATGTTTTTAGAAGTTTTTTTTAGCAGGTTTCCTGCATATTCTGTGCTCGTTATGATTGTACCACCTGCGCTCAAATAATCCAAAATAGCTGGACTGTTTGTCAGGCTATCCACAATTAACACGGGAGGATTGTCTCCGGGGGTAAAAAGTCTATATGAAATTCCTTCCTGCTTAAGAATTTTAACCCAACCTGGTTTTCCCTTAACGAGCCCTATGTATGAAATCATATCTGCCTTTCAAGAGTTTTAAGTCCTGTTCAGTAATACCTTTCACTAACAAAATAGCAAAAGAGTAAACAAGTATGGAAGTAACTATCAGGTAAACCGTAGGGAGCTTCCACAAAAGCATTATCACTATTAGCATAACAAGGGTTGCTGCTAATGGTTTCAAGAAATAATAATAGAAAGGAACAAATAGAACCTTCTTAAACCATAGAAACATCAAACCGAGCATAACAACCTCTGAAACAACCGTTGCTGAAGCTGCACCTTTGATACCAAAGTGCGGAATAAGAACAAGATTCAAAATAACATTTATGACTGTTCCAATAATCATACCATAGGAATACTGTTTTTCTTTATTACAACCCAAAAGCCCGAAAGCGAAAATAGACTGAATGCTTGTCAGAGGAACAGCCCATATGAGAATTCTGAATGCATGAGAAGCTCCGATAAATTTTCCCCCATACAACAGCTCAATAACTCTAGCTCCCAGCACGGTACCTCCAAATGCCAACGGTATTACAATAATTGAAATGAGTTTAGCACCCGTAAAAACAAGACTTTTAAATTTCTCTTTCGATTCAGAAAATAATCTTGACACCATAGGAAGATAGACCCAGGCAAATGCGGTATCAATGGTGAGCAGAAACGTGACCAGCTTGAACCCGGCATTGTACAATCCGACAGAGGTTGCACCTTTTATAAGACCGATGGTAACCAGGTCGAAGTGAAAGTAAACCTGATTCATTATCGCAGCGATGCCTATGGGGATAGACATT
>CAZOEM010000763.1:0-1690 GCA_964578735.1 uncultured Halobacteria archaeon
AATTCAGTTGTTTGAAAAATCGCTAAAATAGGCAAGTGGAGAAAAATCAAGTCTTAAGCAATTCGACTTGCAGGTTCTTGTATTCTATTTTCTGGATGTCGTTCAAGAATTCATCACTAAGAATAGAAATGTCTGGTCGTTCCTTTTCAGTAAAGCCAAAAATATCTACTACTTCATCGGATGAAATGCCCTCGGAAATGAGTTGTTTAATTGCGGTTTCTACATCTTCAGAAACATCCCGTGCCGAGGGTGTGTATTTCCTGATACTTCTTCGGATACTTTGAAAGAACAGAACATCATTACGAATGTCGTTGGCTTCCTTATGGGGACTTACAAGAGCGAAAGCTTTTGACAATGCGGCACAATGTCTGAGAAACCCTCCTTTTGTATCATCGTCATTCGTAACCGTGTTGTGTGCTCTTTGAAAAAGTCTTGCTTGTTCAACTTCTGACTGTTGCCACCAATTTGAATATTCAATTCCGTGGAAGTAAGACCGCACTATATCAAACTTCTCTTGCATTATGGTGATAGCCTCGTCAAGAGGAATCAAAGAATCTTCGCGAACCTCTTCGGTGTAGATTCGAAGTGATTTCTTCAGGTCATCTGCGATACCAATGTAGTCCACAATCAATCCGCCGGGTTTGTCTTTGAATACTCGATTCACCCTCGCAATGGCTTGCATAAGGTTGTGGTCTCGCATGGGTTTGTCAACGTACATAGTGTGCAAAATAGGAGCGTCAAAGCCAGTCAGCCACATATCTCGTACAATTACAAATTTTAATGGATCTTCAGGGTCTTTAAATCGAGCTTTAAGGTCTTCCCTGTCTTGTTTTGTAGTTCTTGGTAGCCCAAAATCTTCGGGCTTGGTTATTACCACTGCGGTCTCCGGTGCATCCGGGTTTTGTTTGAGAAGTTCGTACATTTTTATATGTGGTGATATTCTTACGAAAGGCATCGAGAGGTCTTTCATAACCCGCGGGACTCTTGACTTCAAGCACTGCTATTGGCAAACCGTTCACGAAAAGGACAAGATATGGGCGGCGGTTTTGTTCTCCATCAATGACGGTGAACTGATTAACGACGAGGAAATCATTGTTCGCAGGATTGTCGAAGTCGAAGACTCTTGCGAAGTCCCCTCTTCGTTCCCCTTCTGCCGTGGTAATCTCTACTTTGAGACCGTTAACTGCCATCTGATGAAACAGGTGATTGTTGACAAACATGTCGGGAGAATCGAGCGATAGGAGCTGATGCAGAGCATCTTCAATCGCTTCTTGCGGCAGGTGTGGATTTAATTTTTCTAATGCAGACCGCAATCTGCGTTTCAGCACCACGTCACTAAAAGATTCTCTTTCCGGGCGGAGTCCACCGGGGCTGATGTCTGGACCAAAGGCGACTTCGTAACCTAACTCCCGGAACCATTCAAGCGCTGGTTGCTCTGCGAGTGTGTCCTCAGTAAGTGTAGCAACAGGGTTCATGGTTCTTAACGCTCCCAAATTTTAGCAATTTCCTCTGCCAGCTTTCCACCCCTTGCTATAATTGCTGACTTGTCCCAATCTTCAATCTCTGCAAAATACTTATTTCTTAGTCCCACATCAATCAAATAAGTTTCTTTTTCGATTACTTTAAATATATATCCATCATAGTAAAAATAAGAAAAGGAGGAATCAGTAAAATGATGGAAAAAGTAAAG
>CAZOEM010000764.1:0-1690 GCA_964578735.1 uncultured Halobacteria archaeon
AGGCGGAGTCCCAGCTCAAGGCCCTGGAGGAAGGAAGCGATGAAGAAGAGAAGCAACTCTTCTCTGCGCATCTGAAAATGGCTTTGGAAAAAGAACAAGTATTTCCGAATTCAGGACTATCCATAGAGGAGGAAAGGGTGTAATTGCTATGAAAGTAGCAAAGAAAACCGGTAAACTAATTGGTGCAATGGAAGTTACAACCGATGACGGTCTCCTTCTTATTACTACCAGTGGTCAGGTTATCAGAATCGCCGCTAATTCGGTGTCGAAATTCGGAAGAAATGCAATGGGCGTGAAACTGATAAATCTGGATAAAGATGATAAACTCGTAGACATAACACTTGACAGAGGAAATTAGTGTGGAAATGTGGATAAGTTCAAAAATGTCTTACAAATATAACTTATTACAGTATAAGTATTTATTGGGTTTACATAATATTTTTATCCACTTGCGATGTATAAGTTAAGCAATATAGGAACTTTGATTTTTTCCACAATGTTTCACAATAACCACAGATTGTGTGGAAAACATAGGGAGAAAATTTGAAAACCAATTCAAGCGATGTGAAAAAGGTAGAGCAACTTAGAATCGCAAAAGAAAAAATAGAAACAGAAATTTCAAAAGTTATTGTTGGACAAAAGAAAGTAATAGATGAGCTTTTGATTGCTCTAATTTCGGGTGGACATTGTTTGATAGTTGGAGTACCGGGGCTGGCAAAAACCCTGCTTGTCAACACGCTGTCTAAAGTTCTCTCCCTCAAGTTCAATAGAATACAATTCACTCCTGACCTGATGCCATCTGACATTACAGGAACGGATATTCTTGAGAGAGAAGGGGAAAATAAAAAGAGAGAGTTCAGATTCATAAAGGGACCTATCTTTGCAAATATTGTGCTCGCGGATGAGATAAACAGAACTCCGCCTAAAACTCAGGCAGCTCTTCTGCAGGCAATGCAGGAATTTGAAGTTACTGCCGGTGGAATAACTTATACATTGGAAAAGCCGTTTTTTGTTCTGGCTACCCAAAATCCCATCGAGCAAGAAGGCACATATCCGTTACCGGAAGCACAGTTGGACAGATTTATGTTCAATATTCTAATTGATTACCCTCAGGAAAAAGCTGAACTGGAAATTGCAAAAATCTCCCCTGGTCTAATGCGCAAGGACCTTAACCCGGTTCTTGATAGCAAGAGTATACTTGAATTACAAGAACTTACAAAAAGAGTTCCGGTTAGTGACTCACTGCTTCAATATGCAGTACGGCTTTCATCTATCTCAAGACCAGGTAACAAGAATGCGCCTGACTTTGTTAAGGAATGGGTAAGTTGGGGAGCAAGTCCAAGAGCGACGCAATATCTTATTCTCGCTGCCAAGACTAATGCCGTCCTGGATGGCAGATACACGCCAGGGAAGCAAGATCTTCGAAAAGTTGCTTTCCCTGTCTTGCGACACAGAATAATAACAAACTTCAACGCAGAAGCTGAAGGCATAACGACAGACAAGATAGTCAATCTTCTGCTTGAGGAAATGAAATAGTAATCATCTAAAGCACAGGAAGAGAATAAACCTTTTGTCAATTAAGGAAAAGTTGGAAAAAGGGAACAAGAAACTTCACATCAAGAAAGTTGCTCAAGTAGGAGTTTTTACTGCACTTTCGGTATCCTTGGGCTATGTCCTTTTCTTCATACCA
>CAZOEM010000765.1:0-1688 GCA_964578735.1 uncultured Halobacteria archaeon
TGTTATTGATGGAAATCAATCAGAGACAAAGAAAGTAATTCTCTTAAAATAGATGCATCTTGAAAAGATTAGCGAAAGAAATATGAGATTTTGTTAGTAAGGAGGAAGTGAGATGACGAAGAGAACGTTTTTACTTATAATTGCTATTTTTATAATAGCTTTGGTTGTGGCGGGTTTCGCAGAACAGAACAAGGTCATTTCTCCACCCAAGCCTTCTCTTGAAAAGCGCATTGCCTCACTCGAGGCCGCGATTGCTGAGTTGAAAGCGCAACTCGCAGAAGTTAGCCGCAGAGTTCAGCCTACGAAAGAAAACTCAAGCCCACCTCCCAGTGAAGAATCTAAACCTTCTCTTGGTCCGCGCGCCTGGACAGAAGGGACACAAGGTTGGCAAGAAGATGGTGCAAATATCTGGACATCGAATCTTGGCTACAATGTTGGAATTGGAACAAACACTCCACTCGCCCCACTGCAGTTAGTAGGTGACTTCTACAACCAGGGATTTGCCGGCGTTAAAAGTAACTATAACCCGGGAGTATCTAATTGGAGTAATGTGGCAGAAGTAACTATAACTACCCACGGAATAGGTGAAGGTAATTCTGTTGTATTAATATATGCCCATGTGCAAGATTACGCGGGTATGTCTTTTTATGATATGTTTATAAGAGTCATTCGCGGTGGCACTCTTGTTGCTATTGCTTGTGAGGGTGCCTTCGGTGGTTATATGGGTGCAACACTAGTTTCTTTTGATGAACCACCACCTGGCACATATACTTATACCTTGCAATTAGAGAGTGTGGTAGCACCTGCCTCAGGTTATAATTTTTTCGTAATAGAACTAAAACGATAAATACCCTTGTACCCTATGTTGTATACGAACTAAGATTAGTGTCTGCACAGTGCCGGAAGATTATGCGCAACTCCAAAACAAATTTTTCGTTAAGGCTAATTTTATGCGCTGTATATTATTTTCGCAGAAACATCATTTTTTCCTTGACTTTTCAGCATAAGTCCTATATAATGCTCAAAGTATGATGGAGATGAAATAGTACAAGAAGTAATATGGAAGATGTAGAGAAACCACTAATTTTATTCCCTGAAAAGAAATTTAGATTTCCCAGTAGGTGATAAAAGGAATTATGCGGAGAAGATTTCCCTTTGTAAGGGGTTTGCTCCTCGGTTTTATGTAACAATGTGTTTGGTTCAGGTAGTTTATAAGTGAAGAAGAGAACACCCCTTAAAAAGGGATTAAGATCGTTTTTTTTGGCAGGGATTATTACAATACTCCCCCTCGGGCTTACAGTAATTGTTGTTATCTTCCTTGTTAACCAACTTGGCAACATTGCAGGAAGATTACTCAAATACATTCCAAGATTCTCCACTTTCCCTCCTTATGTGATTACAATTATCGGATTCTTCACATTGATTGTCGTAATTTTCCTTATAGGGATGGTTACCTCGAGTTTTATTGGTCGGTGGTTTCTTAAATTGACCGACAAATTTTTCTCAAAGTTGCCTTTCGTAAGGTCTGTATATTCAAGTGCAAGACAACTTACAGATACGCTTTTTGTGGACAGGTCTGCCCTAAAACAAGTTGTTCTTATTGAGTACCCCAGAAAAGGCATCTATACACTCGCTTTTGTTACAAACGAAGCTTCGTGGAAAATCAAGATAGGAAGAAGAGAGAAGAA
>CAZOEM010000766.1:0-1687 GCA_964578735.1 uncultured Halobacteria archaeon
TCATCTCGTAGTCATAGTGTTGCCCTGTGTGGATCAAATTATAACTTCGTCAAACGCTTTTCTCAATTCACGCGATAAGGGTGCGCACTTGATGAAATTCGGTCTTGCTCCTATTATTGATGCTATTTTCATCTTTATACCTTTTATAACCACAGATTAACACAGATTTTCACGAGAGTTCTTATCTCGTTAGCCAATTCTCTACTTCCCGTTTTTCTATCCTTCTACAATGTTCTTCATTGTCCGTTACCAAAACCACACCTTTAACCAGGCAAGAGGCTGCTATATGTATGTCAGCATCCTCAATTAATATCTAAAAGAGAGCTCCTCATAGCTTTAGCGCCCTTCCAAAAAGACTTTTTCTTTTTACTGCTTCTCGGAATATTTTTTCTTCTTCCTCGCTCAGATATTTTAAAATCCCTGCATACCGTAGAATATCCCTTTTCCCACTAAATGCCTTTCTTTCCTTCAGTTCGAGCTCAACCTCCTCTCCTTCCTTCAAATCCAGCTTCTCCAATGGTTTCAAAATGCCCTCTTCATATATCGCTTTTCTTTTCATTTTATAAGGGCAAACTATTCCTCCAGAACCTCTCTACGATAAGATGGTAAATCCACTTTTAATCCCTTTATGAATTCAAAATGTTTTCTATTGCCTGTGATAAGTTTACCACCAGCAGGGATTGTAACGGCAGCTATTAAAGCATCTGGCAAACCCAACCCCTTTTGAATGGAATAGCGTCTCAGGATTTGCACTGCTCTCCGAGATGCCGAGGAGGACACAGGAAGCACGATAAAAATATTTCGTTTGATGAACTTATCTATGTTATCAAGTTCTTCTTTATTTCTGGCACCTTTAAAGAGCTCCATTAGCGTTATCTAAAATTATTATTTCCATCTGTTCCATTCTTTCTCTCGCAATTCAGCTACCCATTTAGATGAATTGCCCATTTCTGACCTATCTTTCCACATTCCAAATCCAATAAGCTCAAGTTCCTCCTCCATTCCCTCTAATTTCTGTATATACGCCTCTACACTTCTCCTTACAATCTCCTTCTCAGGTACCGATAGCCTTTTCGAGACTGTTTTGAGTTTTTGAACTGCTTCTTCCGGTAGTAATTCCGAAATTCCTTCCATTTGTTTCACCACCTAAGATATTATAAGTTCCATATATACTTAAATCCATAAGTCACTTCAAGTCACTTCATACCCTCCAACAACTATAATTGATTTCTTTTTGAACTTTGATGCGAGAATTTTCAGACCGAGCAGAGTTGCACCAAGCGAAATACCGAAGAAGAATATTGGGGGGCGATAGTATGGAGAAGCTTGATTGTAACTGATTATGGCAACAGAAATGCAAAGCCAGTAAATGACATTGATTATTTTTAGTGTTTTGCGGCTAAAACTAAAACTAAAATTAAGGTTGAAATCAGTGCTTGATGTTAAAATTTTAGTTCTGGATCGTAGATACAGCAAACAGGCGATAGCTAATAAAGGACCCAAAGAGATCAGGTAGTTGTTGCTGTATATCAGGTTCAAAGAAGTTATGAACAGTCCTAACGCGAATCCGGCAACCGAGAATATGCCGTCTATTGTAAGAATATCTTCTTTCTTGATTTTTATTGCGATTAGGGCGCAGATGATTACGGTTGCGGTTATTACATAGGGTGCGAGTTCTTTAAACATT
>CAZOEM010000767.1:0-1685 GCA_964578735.1 uncultured Halobacteria archaeon
CCGCCGCCGGCTCCAGCGCAGCCCCCCAGGGCATCCCAGGCCGACGCATCGCTCAAATCCGCACGCGCCGCATTCGCCCGTCATGACTATGTGAAAGCCGAGGCCGATGCCCGTGCGTTGATCGGAAAGCATGGCAAGGGCGCCGATCATGGCGCCGCCGAGCTCCTGCTCGCCGATTCGCTTTATCACCAGGGCCAGCATCAGGCGGCGGCAATCGCCTACGATGATGCCTATAATGCCGATCATTCAGGACCGAATGCGCCGGACGCACTTCTTGGCCTGGCCAATTCCCTCAGCGCGATCCACCAGAACCAGGAAGCGTGCGACACGCTCGACTCGCTGGTCAGCCAGTTTTCCTCGCCCTCACCGAGCCTTGAAGCCCGCGTCCGTGCCGCTCGGCGCAAGGCGCACTGCCGGTGAGGGAGCACCGGCGGCAGGGTGACGCCCGACCTCTCTGATCGATTCGCCGCTGCCATGGCGGGTTTTGGCCCGTTCGGCACGCCGCTGCGCCTCGCCGTCGGGGTATCCGGCGGCGCGGACAGCCTCGCGCTTGCTGTTCTTGCCGAACGCTGGGCGCGCGCGCGGGGCGGCTCTGTCCGCGCGCTGATCGTTGATCACGGCCTGAGGCAAGCCTCTGGCCAGGAGGCGGCGATGACGGCGGACCGGCTCGAACGCCTCGGGATCGAACGGGAGTGCATCCGGCTTGGCGTGGAGCCTGGTCCTGCCCTGCAGGCGCGCGCGCGGACTGCACGCCATGCGGCCCTGGCACGGGCGGCGCGTGCGGCCGGCATCGTGCACCTGCTTCTCGGCCATCATGCCGCGGATCAGGACGAGTTGCGGGCGATGCGGGCCCTTCGTGGCCCTCGCGGCGCGGCGGGCATGGCCGCGGCCGCGGCACGCGACGATCTGATCCTGCTCCGTCCGTTGCTCGGCTTTGCTCCGGCCGAGTTGCGCGCTCTTCTGGTTTCGAGCGGGATCGAGTGGATCGAGGATCCGTCGAACGCCGACCCGCGTTTCGAGCGTGCGCGCATCCGGGCTGCCGGGCCACTTGTTGACCCCGAGACCGGCAAGCACGACGCGAGCCGCCGCGCCGCGCGCGAGCGCGACATGGCTGCCTTGCTGGTGCGCCATGTCCGCCTGTATCCGGAGGGCTGGGCGGTGGCTCGCGCGGACGCACTTCCGGACGATGCGCTCGCGGCGCTGCTCCGGATCATCGGCGGGGCGGTTTACCCACCCGCGCGCGCGGCGATCGACCGGCTCGCAGGCCGGCTGGGGCCGGCGACCCTCGGTGGCGTGCGGATCATGCCGGCCGGGCGGCATGGGCCGGGGTGGATGCTCGCTCGCGAGGCGGCTTCCTGTGCCGGCCCGATCGATGCGGTGGCCGGCGCGGTCTGGGATGGACGGTTTCGCATCCGCTCGGTCCCGCCCGGCGCGGACCGGCTGGGCGCGCTGGCCGGGCATGCAGCTTCATGCCTCGATCCCGGTAGGCGGCGCCTGCCTGCCGTCGTGATGCAGGCGCTGCCGGCCTTCTTTCAGGGCGACGTGCCCATCGCCGTGCCGCATCTCGGCTTCGGTCTGCCGGCAGAGCTGCTGTTCAGCCCGCCCGGTCCGGCTGCGCCTGCACCGTTCGAGCCGGTGCCGGGCGGCGACCAGCCCTGCGCGTCCTGCTCGGCCTCGGTCTGGCG
>CAZOEM010000768.1:0-1678 GCA_964578735.1 uncultured Halobacteria archaeon
TGGCAGCGTTGGAACAGAAATTAGGAATTCAGTCAACTTACTACTTCAGATTTCCGTACACCTTTAAGCCCGATATAATCGGGAAGATTCATGATTTGGGGCATGAAGTTGGCTATCATTATGAGGTTTTGAGTAAAGCAAATGGGGATTACGAAAAGGAGATAACGGCAACTGGAGGAAGCTTGTCAATGCACTGACAACAAATGGGGCAGATGTTGTTATAGGTTCACGGTTTCACATGAAAATTTATGGAGCAGAGATTCATATTGTAGGATAGGGGTTTAATAAAGAATAAATTGCATACAGATATTTATGGAAAGAACAATCTCAATTTCAGAAGATGTTTATGAGGAGCTACTGAAAACCGTGGGAGATTAAGGAATGTCAACTACGATTAAGCAATGCTTCTCCACTTATCAACCTGGCGCGGGTCGAGAAATTAGACTTACTACGCCAGCTATATGGTGAACTGTTTATTCCAGAAGCAGTATGGCATGAAGTGGTCATCGAAGGTGTAGGACAGCCAGGTGCAGATGAAGTGAAGGCAGCCATATGGATAAAATACAATGTATAGTATGAGCGGGAAGTTATTAGAATTGGTTAAAAAAGGAGAATCAGAAGAAGTGGAATTTAAAAAATCAACCGCTCAATTAGAGAAGGCTTTAAAATCCGTTTGTAGTTTCTTGAATCATAAAGGAGGAAGAGTTTATTTTGGAATAACTAAAGGAATAATTGTTGGGCAGGAGGTTTCTGATCAAACCTTAAAATCCATATCACAGAAAATCAGGCAGAGGATAAAACCTGAAATAAGTCCGGGGATTGAAGTTTTAGAAATTGCAGATAAGAGAATTATTGAGGTTATAATCAGTGAAGGAAGAAATAAACCCTACTTTTTGGATGGCGTCTGTTATAAAAGAGTTGGAACTGAAAATATAATGATTTCTCCAGAGGAACTTGAGAGAATAATTTTGGAGAAAAGAAGAGTTTACTGGGATTCGCAAATATATAAAGAAGTAAGTTTTCGGGATATTGACGAAGAAAAAGTCAGATGGTTTGTAAATAAAGCCAAAACAGAGAGAAATTTAAAAATAGATGAGCAGCTTCCAGTAACCGAACTTTTGGAGAGGTTAGAACTTTCTGATTAAATACATTGAGCAATGGGGAACCGGAACTAATGATATGATAGCTGCTTGCGTAAATTGGGGTCTTCCGGAACCCGAGTTTGAGTTGGTCACCGGGGATCTGGTCGTTACCATCAGAAAGGATATTTATACAGAAGATTATTTGAAGAACTTAGGTTTAAATGAGAGGCAGATAAAAGCAGTTATGGATGTAAAGGGTAGAAACGAGATTACAAACGCGGGGTATAGAAAACGGTTTGGAATAAGTGACAGAACAGCTCTCCGGGATTTAACGGTTATCTGTGAAAAAGGAATTTTTCAAAAAGTAGGTGCAAGAGGGAGAGAAACAAAGTATATTCTAACCCGACATAAACCCGACATAAACCCGACATATCAATCAACAAATATAATATGAGCGCTGTAAGCAACGCTTCTTCACTCATCAGCCGGGCGGCGCGGATTAAAAACGATTTAATCCAAAACTAAAAACATTTATTGATAAATGGACTGGAAAATACGATTATCTAACTTAGAGAGCCAATGAAAAGAGTGCTGGA
>CAZOEM010000769.1:0-1674 GCA_964578735.1 uncultured Halobacteria archaeon
AAAGGTGAAATTGATTGATGACGTGCTCTATATAATGTATGAGAAAGTGCCTAATCGATGGCACAATGGTATGGAGGAGGCATTTAAGGAGATAAATGGGGGGGGTTATACTACCAAGGAGGGATGGAGAATTCAGCTTGAAATATAATCCGATGCATCAGCATACCGGCGGGTATGCGAAGTGCAAATGTGGGCGAACAATATTCTAAACAATTTGCTCTATTTCCGCCATATCCATGAGCCATTATTATCGTGGCATTAGAATATTTTGTTCCTATTATCAACTTTTCTTTTTTCTCTTTAGTCATATACCACGGCCGTGTAAAGCTTTTAGAAGAAGTTACGAACTCCTTAAGTACCATAACCACCCTGAACACCTCAAGAAGCAATAGACACATAAAATATTTGTCATCGTTTTATCCCTTCTTCGATTTCTTCTTCATCTGAATTCTAGATAGCTCTGGTGCTCTATAACAATCTGAATTTGCAAAGGCGGATAATTTAATTTATTTTTCTGATTCATAATATATCCATTAATTTTATTATTCTTTCCATTCCGGTATCTTGTTTGCATCAACAGGACAGTCCAACTTTTTAAGACACTGATTAACGCAGATTAACACAGATTTAAAGTAGTGCAATAATTGATTTTTTAATTATCTACGTTCATCTGCGTCCGATTATCAGAAATTATTCTTTCTTGACGTAAGACAAAAAAAGTGGGAAGAGGGTAAGTTGTTTAAATAAAGCCCCCTGTCATCTATTTTTTTATCTAGTGCTTATTTTGTTGCTTCCTCGATGTCTTCTCTTGTTACTGTCTTTCTTTTGGCATGCCTTGCAAGGTGTACGGCTTTTACCGCAATCTTTTCGGCTTCTTCCTCTAACAGCCGTATTAATTCCTGGCTTGCCTCTTCACTTACTCGCTCTGCTCCAGCGTTCCTAATTAATCTGGTTACCGGTGCTATTGGTAGTTCACTCATTTTTTATCATTATAATTAGGCTTTGAGAAGTATATAAGCTTTTCGAATGTTCAGAACTTGAAAGTTTGGAATAGGAAGCGAGAAGAAGTATTTAAAAGAGAAGTAGAAACAATAATTATGACAGAAGAGATTATGGATAAGATTGAAGAAGCTATTGATGATGCTATTGATGATTGGCTTGAAAATATTGATTTCATAGTAGAAGAAGGTACGACTTTTTTAAAGCGGATAGGATTAGAGCATAATATTAATGCCTTGCTCAGTTATTCTACAGGTCTATTGAATACTTCTGTCGGCTCTTTTATTCACTTCCACTACAATAGAGAAATGAAAGAAGAAGAAGAAGATGTAATGATCGAACAGATAAAATCACGAATACCTGAGCTTAAGGTCAAACTGGCAGAATTTCTCGATGAAACAAAACGTTAAGATTTACTATTGGTCATCATTCACAACTTTTGGCGTTAGGGACTTAGAGAAGGGGGAGCTATGGAGCGGATACGTTAAGAACGTAGTTGACGGTGATACGGTTGATGTCCATTTCAACATTTGCGGTGTCCAAAGGGTAAGATTAGTGAGGATTAATGCGCCTGAGATAGGCGAAGAAGGATATGAAGAAACAAAGGAATTTATAAATAAAACGCGCTTAGGCGAAAAGTTCAAGCTCGATGTGGATGATATGAGGCAATATGAT
>CAZOEM010000770.1:0-1672 GCA_964578735.1 uncultured Halobacteria archaeon
AGATGAATTGCGGTATTGATTTCTACATTGGATATTCGCCCGAACGGATAAATCCCGGTGATGACGTGCACGCATTAACAAAGATAACGAAAATAGTTGCAGGAATGAACGATGAGACAACGGAAAGATTAGCAGAGCTTTACGGGTTGATAACAAACGTGTATAAAGCAAAGGACATACGAACTGCGGAAGCGGCAAAGGTTATTGAGAATATCCAGCGTGATTTGAATATTGCATTGATGAATGAATTAGCGATAATATTCCATAAAATGGGTAGGGATAAACTTTTTTGCAAGCAAAAACCTTTACTAAAAATGCTTACGCCATTTTTTTGCTTCGCAAAAAGAAATATTTCTTTGGTAAAGCTTTCTTTTTAAAAGAAAGGTTTGTTATGAACATTTGCTTAGCAAGGAGGAGATAGAAGGGTTTGGTGTGAAGGCTTTTGATAATTTGGATGTGAAAATTAAAATGGATTGTGTGATTGTGGCAGTGGCGCATGATGAGTTCAAGATGATGAAGTTGGAAGATGTAAAAAAGTTTATGAATGCGAAGCCTGTGATGATAGATGTGCGAGTGATGTTTGATGAAGAAGCAGCAAAAGGAAATGGGTTTTATTATAAGGGGTTGTGATACTTAAAAAGAAAGCGTTTACGGAAAGAACAACTTTTCTCGAAGAGAACTTTCTTAGCACAGGTTCTTTCTTTAGAAAGAAAGTGTGTTGATGTGCGCGGGACGTTTAATGAAGAAGAAGCGAAGAAGAAAGGGTTTTATTATAGGAGATTGTAAAGATTTATAAGGTGGAGACAAATAAAATATGGTGATAAAAATGGAGAAAATAATAAGTGTGGATGGAGAAGTCATTTCGGAACTGGCTCCGTATTTGAAAGAAAAGAATGTATCGCAGTCTTTGTTAGTCAGTACCCTCTTAAAGGACATTTTATTTGCGGAAAAATATGCAAAAGTTAATCAGACGTATGTGATCGTTGAACAGTTTTTAGTTGACCTCTATCGTGTAGGAATCTTGGAGTATAAAGACTTGCTGCCAGTTCTTGGATTTGAAAGGGCGTTGGAAGTTACAAATACGATTAGGACGGCAAAAAGGTTCAAAACATGGTTAAAGAGATAGTTTGTGATACGAGCACGATTATAACCCTATTTTCTGCATATCCGTTATCTGCGAATAAGGATAGGTACCTGGAGGGGCTTAAGAAGTATACGTTAATTGCACCAGATTCCGTTCATACGGAATTAGAAAATTTTGCAAGGCGAAATGATGATTTGGGATTATTTGCCAGGGAATCCCTGAGTTATAAAATAGATTTCCAGTCTGTGGAATTAGAAGATATTGAACGTTATAAAAAGATTCTTGGTGTTGCGGGGCACAGGGGGATAACTGACTGCGATATAGCTTGTTTATCTTTAGCGATTGGAAGGGATATGCCACTATTTATTGATGATTTTAAAGCACAATTCCATTTCTCATCCTTTTTTGGCGATCATGATATATTCTTTGGCATTTTGTTGGTCTGTTCGATTCTTGCAGAATTTATGAGTGAATCAGAAATATTCAGTTTTGTTTTCGATAAACTCGTTCCGAACCGCTGGGAGAATATATCGCTACGCAATCTCCTAATTATAAAACATGCAGTAACCGAGTATCTAACATACGAGA
>CAZOEM010000771.1:0-1672 GCA_964578735.1 uncultured Halobacteria archaeon
ATTTCAATAATCGGAACCGATTACATAATGGCGCAAATAGCAAAAGTAACAAGAAAAACCAATGAGCCGTTGATCTATGTAAGCATAGCCATAGCACCGCCAAAGGGAAAAAGAATGGATTGGTTTGTCGAGAAGGCAACTGAAATCGGAGTGAGAGAAATCGTTCCTGTTGTTACCAAAAGAAGTGTTGTAGTCCCGGAAGCAGCAAAAATCACAAGATGGAAGAAAATCGCAATTTCTGCTGTTAAGCAATCTGAAAGGTCTATTCTGCCGGAGATAAGAGATACCGCGCAATTCGATGATTTTCTACATATGTGTAAGGATTTTACATTGAAATTCATTGCCTACGAAAATGAACGAAATAATACTATTGAGAAATATATGGGAGAGAAGCAAGTAAGAAGAATTCTTATCTTCATAGGTCCCGAGGGAGGTTTTGAAGATTGGGAGGTCGATGTGGTCAACAAACAAGGTTTTTTGTCTGTAACTCTTGGTACTGTAAAATTAAGGACAGAGACTGCTGGTATCGTTGCTCTTTCGAGAATTCTGTCCGGAAAGCATTAGATTACTACAATTTTTTGCATTCCCTCACAAATTTAAGTTTCTCATCAGGATTCAGGTAATCAATTATCAATACTCCATTTAAGTGGTCAATCTCGTGTTGAATAACTCTTGCTGTAAAGCCTTCTACCTGGAGAATCTTTTTATTTCCTTCTATATCGAGGTATTCAACAGTCAGGTCTTTTGCTCTACGCACTTTTACTGTTGTTTTAGGTATGCTTAAACAACCTTCCTCATCAACTTGTTTTCCATCCATTTGTTTGATAACAGGATTTATCAATTTGATGAATTTCGTCTCATCCAGGAGGGCAATGGCAAGGCTTTTCGCAATTCCAATTTGATTAGCTGCAAGCCCTGCACCATCTGCTAATCTGACGATATTTATCATATCTTCAAATGTTTTGATGATGCTTTCTGTAATTTGTAGGACTTTCTTTGTTTTTATCTTGAGAATAGAATCGGGGAAGGTCCTAATTACCTCAATCGTCTTCTTCATTTTTCTTCAGGCTTATTCCCAAGTCATCAAGTTGCTCTTTTTCGACCTCCGACGGAGTTCCCTCAAATAATCCTTTGCCAGTGAGTGTTTTGGGAAAAGCAATTACATCTCTTATGTTATCAAGACCTTCAAGTATCATGCAGAGTCTATCTATTCCGGGGGCTATTCCTCCGTGAGGTGGAGCACCGTAATCAAGAGCATTGAGCAGGAAACCGAAACGCTTGTCTGTTTCTTCATCAGTAAGACCGAGAATCCTAAAAAGTTTTCTTTGCAGCTCTGCCCTGTGGTTTCTTATGCTACCTGAAGCAATCTCGATACCGTTTATGACAAGGTCGTACTGTCTTCCTCTTGTCTTTCCGGGTTCTTGTGTTAACTTTTCCATATCTTCTGCAAGGGGCATTGTGAAGATGTGATGAGAGGGCTGCCAGGTTTTTTCATCTTCATTCCATTCAAAGAGTGGGAAGTTTGTTACCCAAAGAAGCTTAAAGTTGTCTTTATTTATGAATTTTTTGCCAAGTTCGTTTCTTAGTTCACTAAGGATTGTCAAAACGTTGAGTTCATCACCTGCTACTATAAAAAGTGTTTCCCCGAATGAAAGCTCGAATAATTGCGGTT
>CAZOEM010000772.1:0-1671 GCA_964578735.1 uncultured Halobacteria archaeon
AATGAGGAGGCATCTGCATCACAAACAGAAGATGAACAAATAATCATAAAAATAGAAATAAATAATACTGTTGCATATGATGAAAATTTTGACCATTTTAATAAATTACTCATAAAATATTTCTCCATGTTTCAACGTTTAAATTTTCTATTTTGTTTTTCTTGTTCTTCTAAAACTCTGTTAATAACCATCTGCTTGTCCTGCTTTTCATGTTTAATTTGACCTGCTTCTTCTTGTCCTTCTTTTATAATTTTTTCTTCAAATCTATCTTTATCATTGGTTTTTTTCTTTTTTTCTGTTTTTTCTAAAGATTTTTGTGGTTTTTTCAATATCTTAAAAATCTTTTTCTTATTATAAGCAATTATTAAGATTGCAATAAAAATAAGTATAATTATAGTTGATAAACCTGTAACAAGGCCTGCAGAAAAATATGCTCCTTTTGTTTCTATTTGAACTGTTTGTTCAGAGATAGTAACATTTGGTTGATCATAAGAAAATGCTTGGATTTTTATATTATGTAATGTGCCTGAATCCCATACGTTAGGTGGTACGCTAACTCCGATCAGAGTATCCTTAGATTCCCCTGGTTTAAGGGTTAATGTTGTTGGATTTATTACATCAATTTTTTTACCGCTACTTATTACTCTAAAACCAATAGTATCCTCATAGTTACCTATGTTTTTAATCGTTAATGGGATGTTAGTTACTTCATTAGGTGCAAGAATTTTGGGTTTTAAAGCATCTATTGTTACTGCATGATAAGGTTTTACTCTAACCAAAATGTCGAGAAAATGTTCCTCGGGTAAAACTTGGCCACTGTATTGTCCAAACCCTCCGAGTATAGCAATAAGTTTACCCCATTGATTCCATAAATCTCCAAAAGCCCATACATCAATTAGTTTTATCCTCAGAATGCCGCTTTGTATAGCATCACTAGAATCGGGTGGTGATATCAACGATATTTTTAATTTAGTCTTTAAAATATTTCCTTCTTCGATGTTAATAATCGTGGGGTCAAAACTGATAGCCCATGATTCATAGTTTCCGTCAGGGTATTCTTCGATTTCAAAGTTAATATAACGTGCTGTAATATATTCTTGTAGTTCTCCTTCTTTAAATTCACCTGTGTCAAGATCAACCATGCCAATATTAAGTTCAACGGTTTCATTATAACCGATTTCTATATATGCTGGGTCTGCTACAACTGCAGATGCAAAAAATTGTCTTATAGGAACAACATATGTGAGAAGATATCCAAGTATCTCAAGTAAGTCTAAGTCTAAATTAGAATCGTCTTCCCCTGCAATTGGTGTTTCTGGGTTTGAAGAATAAATAGGCTCAGCAGTCACAGGTTTTAAAATAACCATGTTTAATAATAATAAAAGGACTATAAAAATCGAAAAGAGTGCTGAAAGCCTGGTAGGAGTTATTTTCATAGATACACCATTTAAACATCATTACAACGCTGAAATATTTTCTAATAATAATTAAAGATAGCTGGATTATTTTATTAATCCAGTAATGCTCATAAATTATTTTATGAATTTCTTGTATGCAAATACTCCTCCAACAAGAGCAACAATCACGAGTAGCAGTATAATTATAAATGGCTCAGAGCCAGCAGTTGAAAATCCCCTGCTTTCAACCATTACAGTTAAGTTTGTTTTAGGT
>CAZOEM010000773.1:0-969 GCA_964578735.1 uncultured Halobacteria archaeon
GCTAGGAACAAGGAAGCACTAGAAATAGTGAAGGAGAAATTTTTGGAGACGGGACGTTATGTGTGTTCCTGTTAAATACAGGATATGTACCTAAGCACGAAAGTGAAAGACATAGATTTAGATGCACTCTATCTCATAGTATAAAAGCTTTTCTTTCTAAGAAGAGGTTTGTAATAACCATGCCATCAACAATATTAGTAGGGGGATTTTTTGGTGATGAAGGGAAAGGCAAGATTATCGCGTATCTTGCAAGACATGACAAGCCGGAAGTGGTAGCGAGAGGCGGTGTAGGTCCCAATGCAGGGCATACGGTTGTAGTAGAAGGCAAGAGATATGCGTTGAGGATGGTGCCTTCAGGATTCATATATGAACCTGCACGGCTTCTTATCGGTGCTGGCGTATTGGTTAATCCAGGTGTGCTAAAAGAGGAAGTATCTTCCTTTGGACTAAAAGGTCGAATAGGCGTGGATAAAAGAAGCGTAATAATAGAACAGAAACATATCGATGAGGACCGGAGAGATAGCAACCTGAAGAACAAAATTGGATCCACGGGCAGTGGCTGTGGACCTGCGAATGCAGCAAGGGCGTATAGAACGGCGAGACAGGCGAAAGACGAAAAAGAGCTGGCGGAATTCATTTGTGATGTGCCTATGGAGATAAACACGGCGCTTGATCATGGTAAAGGCGTGCTGATAGAAGGGACACAGGGATTTGGTATCTCTTTGCTCTATGGGTCTTATCCGTTCGTTACTTCTAAAGACACGACCGCATCTCAGATGGCTGCCGATGTGGGCATTGGGCCTACACGAGTAGATGACGTAATAGTTGTATTCAAGTCATTTCCAACGCGAGTGGGGGAAGGCCCATTTGAGACGCAGATGAAAGAAGAAAGAGCGGCTGAGTTGCAGATCGAAGAGTATGGTACGGTTACAAAGCGGAAGAGGCGAATAGGCGAGTGGGACGCGGAGA
>CAZOEM010000773.1:979-1668 GCA_964578735.1 uncultured Halobacteria archaeon
AGATGGCTGCTTACTCCGCGATGATAAATGGTGCGACTATTGTGGCATTGAGCGGTGTTGATCGGTTAGACCCGTCATGCAAGGGTGCAACGGAATACGAAGAGCTGAGCAAAGAGGTGAAGGATTTTGTTGCTAAGGTTGAGCATGACGCACGAGTACCCGTAAAGTTGATCTCAACGGGGCCGGAAGTATCGGAGCTAGTGGATTTGCGGTAATAATTGCATCGGCACAAAAATCTACCGATTTTTGTGCCGACAAAGCAAAAAGCAAAAAGCAAAAAGCAAAATGAAACCAAAAGCGACATCAGAGGTGTGTATTCTGAAATTAACGGGACTAATAAAAGGCCTGTATTTATTACGTGGCTTTATGTCCGGAACGGCATTGTCTAAAAAACCAGTGATGTATCACCGCGGAGATCGCCGAGGGCGCAGAGTTTAAGACCGTTCCAATCCACGTTTGGGTTTTCTAATGCCTCTGCGTTCTCCGCGCGCTCTGCGGTAAAGCTTAAGGTATACTTAATAACAGCCCGAAATTCCGTGGACTCATAAATCCAGCACGCCAATCCGACATTTGTTAATAAATTTATATAGTATTGCATTCTGACTATTCAAGTGTTTAGCAGGTGCATGAAATGAGCAGAAAACAAGAGACGGTGAGAGTAACGATAATTGGATTTGGGTATGTGGGAC
>CAZOEM010000774.1:0-1663 GCA_964578735.1 uncultured Halobacteria archaeon
GGCTCGATAAGCAGGGAATAATAGATTGAAAACCTCTTACCTTGCTGAAAGAAATTTCTGAAACCTTCTTCACCAATCAGAGTCGAAAGTTTTTGAGTGGAACTAAAAATTCCCGATGCAAGGGAAACGATGGAAAACAGTTTTCCACTTTTGCTTGACATGCCTTTCTGGCTTAGCAGCTGTCCTCCTTTCGTGATCAAGAAAGCAGCTCTTGCTTTTGACAAATCAATGAATTTATCAAGACAAAAACTCAGGGTGTCCGATATTTCTTCCGAGAGAATTATCCTTTCCCCAAACGGCATAAATCACTCCAAGATTAAAAAGAAATTTTTATTTGAGGAATAACCTTTTTCATTTTGATCTTCAGAGAACCCATATTTACATTCTTTTCACACAAGGAAGAGAAAATAGAATTCTCCAAAAAAACCATTATGAGCTCATATTTTTCATAATAAACATAGAGTTTGATACCTTCCTTGATTTGGGAATGAAGATGTTTTTTTACGCTTTTAGCAATTCTTGCAATCTCAACGCTCAGTTTTCTCTTGTCAAGCGCTTCAACACCTTTCTCAAAAATGACCAAACCTTCATAGCTTGAAATGGTAACAGCAAGAACTTTGCTGATTTTGAGAATCTCATCTAATATTTTTTCAACTTCTTTGTCAATTATCAATTTCAATTACTCCTCAAGTGTTCAACCTAAAATCCTTGGAAGAATTGCTTTTACCAAGCCGAAATTATCTGCATTCTTGGACATTAGGAAACAATCATAGTCAGAGCTTGCAAAAATATAGAAAATACCTTTCTCTATCTCAATAAGAATCAAAGTCACTTCTCCCATATTCAGTTCCTGAGATGATGACTTAACCGCATCTAATAATGAGTCAAGCATTGGTAGTACTTCGTCTATCTGTCCCACAAAGTTTGCCGATTTTATTATCCTTCCAGTTTTCAGTCTGAAGAAGCAATTTATTACTCCTTCGATTCTAATGATATCATCGATATTGCCTGTTAATAACTCCTCCAATCGCTTCTCTTCCTCGCTTATCTCATCTTTAACAATTTCTTCTTTCTTCTTTCTTCCCTCTTCCTCCTTCACCTCTTCACTCTTCCCTTTTCCCTCTTCTGGCTTTACCTCTTCACTCTTTCCTTCTTCATCTTTCTTGCGCTTTTCCATTTGGTCCAATAATCCTTTTGCTGCAGCATTCTCCGGATTTCTCTGCAACAGTTTGACCAATCTTTTTTGAGCATTATCTATGCTTCCTTTTTCCATTTCTGCCTGCGCTAAAATCAAATGTGCTTCTTCGTTTTCAGGCTCAATTTTCAGTCCTGACTTGCAAAGATCGATAGCCTCATCAACCATCCCATTGTCAAGATACATTGAAGCAAGGGAAACGAAAATCAAGGAGTTAGGTGCTGTTTTTAGATTATCTTCTTTTTTTATCATTTGACAAACCTCAAAAGAGAAGTTAAAATACCATCTAGTTCTTCGATGTTGCCGTAAGAGAAACCAGTATGTAACAGGAGAAGTTCACCGGTAATCTTCTTTGCCTCAGCAATATCTCCTGTTCTTATCATAGTTAAAACAAGATTATACAGAGCTTCCCTGTCTTCGGGATAAAGTGTAACATACTTGCCATAGATCAACTTTGAGGCTTCAAAA
>CAZOEM010000775.1:0-1660 GCA_964578735.1 uncultured Halobacteria archaeon
TGTTAATTAAACCTTCCTTTTTCGACATTCATCTCTTCGCACCTCTGTGGGTACATGGTTACGCGTCGTTAGTATTTGGCGGCCTCCACTCATTTTGGCGATCCTCTAGGGGATCATGAAAAATACGAGGCTCTTATTGCCTTCTTTCATTCTTTCATTCTTTGTAAGATTCCTTCTTTGTTAGTACCCAATAGACCGACTCTGCCATGTGACGAGCTGTTGCAACAATTGCCACCTTTTCTCCCCTTCTTGCTTTTAGCCGATTGTAGATTCTCTGGAAGCGATTTGGTGTTGATGAATGAACTGCCGCTCTGGTACTCTGTATTAACGCCCATCTTAGAAATCCGTTGCTATGCTTGTTTATGTGCCCGTACCTTGTATAGTCTCCGGATTGTTTGACCTTTGGTGCCAATCCTGCGTAACTAACGAAACTTTTCGGTTTGTTGAATCTCTCTATTTCTCCTATCTCACTCAGGGCAAGTAATGCATTGTGGAATCCTATACCGACTATACACATCAACCACATTGCCTCTTCTGTTACTTCAGCCTTCTCTCGTAGGATTCCTTCTACTTCTTTGATCTTCTTACCTAGAATTCCCAGCACTTCCAGGTAATTATCTAAAGCTGTCCTCCGTGATTCTTGCAGTTCCACTTCTTTCAGAAACTCCATCCCTTTCCTTCCAAATAGGTCGCTTACCTTTGGCGGTTGAACACCCTCTATCGCTAGCAGTGCATGTACTTTATTCTTTATTGAAGTTCTTAAACGAACAAAGCTGGCTCTATGTCGCACTATCGTTCTTATATCCCTCATATCTTCCCCGGGAACATAGCTCTCCGGTAAGTAATCCATCCTCAACAATTGTGCTAACACCCTCGCATCCACTTTGTCCGTCTTCACATGCTTCTTCGCAAACGGCTTGACATAAACTGGGTGTACCAAATGCACATCTATCCTCTTGCCATCCAGGTACTCATATACAAAGATACCGGACGTAGAAGCTTCGATCGCCACTTTTGCTCCTTCTGGCAGAGTGCTTGCAAATTCATTCAAACCTTCTCGTGTCGTTGGAAATCGGCCTTTCTTCACTTCTGTTCCCTGACGGTCTACCATCGAATAGTAGCTCATCTTTTTATGTACATCCAATCCTATATACATATTACACCTCCTTCTTTCCCTATTTATAAGGAGGTGTTTTTCATGTAGTCATTTTAGCTTCGTCCACTCCATTGGCACGAAATTGTCCATTTTGCTGGGGCATATGTATGTCAAGTCTATGATGAGCAGTCCACTCATTCCCCTTATATCCTTTATTTACCTGTGCATCAACCGAAGCACAGCCTAAAAGCAATAGGATTATTACTACGATTAGTGTAATCTTTTTCCATACTTTCATAATAATCCCCTTTGCTCCATAACCTTTCTTCTTCCCCTTTTAAAGTCAGTAAAGTAGGAGTAGGTCTTTCGACCTCCGTCTCCTCATCGAACCGTACGTACTGATTGCCCGTATAATGCTTAAGTATGAAACATGCCTGAAATTACTAAGCACAAAGGGATATAAATAGTTTTCGATTTTTTCCGTGATGCATCTATTGAACGTGGATATATAACCTGACATTACGAGTTTTATAGGCTACAATATTTTTTTCTCTAATGATTTGC
>CAZOEM010000776.1:0-1659 GCA_964578735.1 uncultured Halobacteria archaeon
TTCTCAAGGTTTCAGGGTCGAAGATGTTTCTTCCGTCAATTATCACGGCTGTTTTCAGGAGTTTTTTTACTTTCTTCAGGTCTAAGTTCTTAAACTCATCCCACTCGGTAAGAATAACCAATATGTCGCTGCCGTCACATACTTCGTATGGGTTGTCACAGTATGTAATGTCGGAGAGAATTCCTTTTGTCCTTTCCATTGCTTTTGGATCATAAGCACGAATTTTCGCACCTTCACTTATCAAATCCCTCAAAATATCAATGGAAGGAGCATAGCGAATATCATCTGTATTTGGTTTGAACGAAAGACCAAGAACTCCAACTGTTTTTCCACCAAGATTCCAGATATTTTCTTTGACCTTTTTTACAATCGCTTTTTTTTGCTCATCGTTAATTTCCTCAACAGCTTTAAGTAGCTTAAAATCGTACCCAAGATTCTCCGCAATTTTTATGAAAGCACTCAGGTCCTTTGGAAAACAGAAACCACCGAAACCTGCACCAGCATTAAGAAAATGTTTTCCGATTCTCTTATCCAATCCCATTCCTTCTGCAACCCTGATTACATCTGCCCCAGCCCTTTCACACACAACCGAAATTGCATTTATGAAGGAGATTTTCGTTGCAAGGAATGAATTGGAAGCATGTTTTATTAATTCAGCACTCTCTATGTCCGTAATAAGGATTGGAGCATCTATTGGTTTATATAATTCAGTTAAAATCTTTTTCGCTCTTTCAGATTCAACACCAATGACAACTCTATCTGGGTGGAGAAAATCGTCTATTGCCGAGCCTTCCCTCAAGAACTCAGGATTCGATGCCACATCGAAATCAATCCCTTCCGTGTTTCTTGAGTTTATTGTTTTCTTTATCCATTTCCCCGTATTAACGGGAACTGTGCTTTTTCCAACTACCAATTTATATTCTGTCATTACATCGGCAATAATAGATGACACTTTCTCCACACTGGAAAGGTCTGCCTCTCCGTTCTCCTTCGGAGGCGTACCAACAGCGATAAAGATAATACTGGAGGTCTTGACCGCATCCTTAATGTCGGAAGTGAAAAATAAGCGCTTTGCATCACTATTCTTCTTTACCATTTCATCCAGTCCCGGCTCATATATCGGGATGATTCCTTTCTTAAGTTTTTCGATCTTTGAAACATCATTGTCAACACATATTACATCGTTCCCTAATTCAGCAAAACAGGTTCCAGTAACAAGACCGACATAACTTGTTCCTATCATCGCAATCTTCATCTGTTCCCCTCCAATTTCATAATCTCAGTATAGATTTCACCACAGAGACACAGAGCCTGCCCTGAGCCCTTCGTTTCACTCGAGGGTAAACTCCGCCGAAGGGAAAATATTTGTTTCAAGGTTTTAACCAATCCAACCAATCAAACAAATTCAACTTTTTCCTTCTCTGTTTCTCTCTTCTTTCACTGCTTAATCCTCAAACCAGTAAATGAACCTGCCACAGTTTGGGCAAACGTCAACGCCTTCGTTTTTGTTTGTTCTTATTACAAATGAAGTCGGCAATGTAACAAAACACCCGTAACAAATGCCCTCTATAACAGGGACTATGGCACGTACATATTTTTCGGCAAGCTTTCTATACATTTTTAAATAACTGGGAGCTAATTCGTTTTCGACTCTTCTTT
>CAZOEM010000777.1:0-1656 GCA_964578735.1 uncultured Halobacteria archaeon
ATAAAAGTAAAAGATGCATGAAAGAAAAGGTAGGTCCAACCATCGGATGCCCCCGCAATTCATTGCGTGGGTGGAATGGTTGGGGCTCTGTGCAAATCTTGTGATCTATAAAAATTAACTAAACAAATACCTTCTTCCTTTTAAGAAAGCATTATGGGGAAGCAATTCTTAGAAATCACCGATAAAGAGAAGGTAGAAGGAATAATCGCCGAGCTCAGTGCGAAACGTGCAAAGCAGACGGAGAAGGAAAAAGTAGGTTTCGGCGAAGCGCTCGCTAGAATTGCATCTACGGATGTCTTTTCCGCTCTCAATATCCCTCCCTTTGACCGAGCAACTATGGACGGCTACGCAGTGGTTGCCGCTGATACCTTCTATGCAGACGAAAACAATCCGGCATCCTTGATTATAAACGGATATGCCCCTGCGGGCGAGTTCCCTTCGCAAGATGTAGAAAGCGGCTATTGCATGGGCATATCTACCGGCGCGCCTATACCAAAAGGTGCAAATGCAGTTGTCAAAATCGAAAATACGTTCCTTGATGATGCCGAAATAAAAAAGGTGATGATATACAAACCAGTCGCTCCTAACGAGAACATCATGCTCGCAGGCACGGATATAAAGCGAGGCGAGCGGATAGTAAAGAAGGGGACTACACTAACGCCACGTGAGACCGGTGTTCTGGCTGCATGTGGGCTAAACGAAGTCTCCGTACTCAAAAAGCCGAGAGTCGCAATCATATCCACGGGCAATGAGATACTCGTGCCTGGCGAAGACCTCAAACCGGGAAAGATATATGATGTCAATGCACAGACAATCAGCGATTCGGTTAGGGAATGTGGCTGTGTTCCTTTAGCCCGTGGAATTGCACACGATAGCGTCAACGAGATTTCGAGAAGCTTAAAAGAGGCATTAAAAATAGATGCTGATGTTATCATCGTCTCAGGCGGTACCTCGGCAGGCGTTGGTGACCTATTGCCCAAGGTGATAGAAGAGCTTGGCGAGATTATCGTGCATGGCGTTGATATAAAACCCGGGAAACCGCTCATCTTCGGCGTGATCAGAGGAACGCCGGTGTTTGGATTGCCAGGGAATCCTACTTCTGCGTTGGTTACCTTTAACCTTTTCGCCGCCCCTCTGCTACGCACAATAGCCGGTATTCGCTCGCTCGAAGAAGGCGAAAGGCGAAGAGCAAAAGCGGCGATCAGGGTCTTCTCCGAGCGAGGGCGAAATGAATACGTACTTGTAAATCTCGTTCAGGTAAACGATGAATTACTTGCCTATCCTATTCTCTCCGGCTCAGGCGCTATTACAACCCTATCAAAAGCGGAGGGGTACATATACATGGCGAAAGGGAAAGAGATATTAGAAGAAGGGGAAATGGTGGAAGTTAATTTATTGACGAGTCTGTATCTACTCAAAAATCGCTGATTTTTAAGCTGACAATGCAAACAAAATGCAAAATGCAAAAGTCCAAAGAGCCACACACCATTCATAATTTCTTTTTGGGGAACTCCCTGTAAATAATTTACCAATTTCGATAATTATCATAGACACGGATTTCACAGATTTACACAGATGTTACTGTCCTAAAAAATTATTTGGTTTTTACGGGTCGAATAAAAATTAAATTTATAAAGCAATACGCTACTTTAAATC
>CAZOEM010000778.1:0-1656 GCA_964578735.1 uncultured Halobacteria archaeon
TTCTTCTTGGCATTATCGCTCCTTACACTTTATAACCACAAGATTAACACAGATTTCCATAAGAGAAATAAAAGCTGAATAAATAATGTCTTGGGTTATCATTCCTTAGTTTGTTTTTTACCTTTTTTGGTTCCATATAATGACCTGCTCTGTTTCCTTCCCTGAACACCTCCCGTGTCAAGGACACCTCTGACAATGTGATATCTCACTCCAGGTAAATCCTTCACCCTTCCCCCACGAACAAGCACTATCGAGTGCTCTTGAAGATTATGTCCTTCCCCTGGTATATAACAAGTAACTTCAAACCCACTTGTAAGTCTCACTCTCGCAACTTTTCTTAGGGCAGAATTCGGCTTCTTCGGAGTAGTCGTATAAACTCTTGTACATACACCTCTTCTCTGTGGACAACCCACTAAAGCTGGGGTTTTATTTCTTTTTGTAATTGTCTTTCTACCTTTTCTAATCAACTGATTGATCGTTGGCATTATCCCTCCTTACTGAGCTTCTGAACTCTTCACCGATACTGATTCTTTATTGTCTTCCTTTTCTTTCCCATTCTCAACTTCCTCTTCACCCTCCTCTTCATCCGTCTCCAATCTTATGTCTAAGAACTCCTTTATTCCTGTTCCAGCCGGAATAAGATTCCCAACAATTACATTTTCCTTCAGTCCAAGCAAGTCATCTCTCTTACCTCTCACAGCAGCATCAGTCAAGACCCTTGTGGTTTCCTGGAAAGAGGCTGCAGAAATAAAACTTTCCGTGCTTATCGCTGCTTTTGTGATACCAAGTAAAAGAGGCTTAAAAACAGCAGGTTTTCCTCCCTCGGTAATTATTTTCTTGTTTTCTTCGTTAACCCTCCATTTCTCAACAATATCCTCCTCAATAAAACCTGTGTTTCCGGGACTACCTATTAAGACCTTCTGAAGCATCTGTCTCACAATGACACCAATGTGCTTATCATCTATTTTTACACCCTGCAATCTGTAAACTTCCTGGACTTCATTTCTCAAATATTCCATAGCAGCAACTGTACCCTTAATTGCCAGGATATCGTGAGGATTGATTGGTCCATCACATAATTTGTCTGCAGCTCTAACCTTCTCTCCTTCATGAACAATCAAATGTCTTCCATACGGAACCTTATATTTTTTCTGGTCACCTGTATCACTATGCACAAGAATAGTTCTGTCTCCTCTCTCTATAGGCCCAAAACTTATCGTACCATCGATCTCAGAAATAATTGCAGCATTTCCAGGAATCCGAGCCTCAAATAATTCCGCAACACTTGGTAATCCACCTGTTATGTCCCTTGTCTTTCTTATCTCCTTGGGTATTTTTACAAGCAAATCACCAGGAAATACTTTTTGACCATTTTTTACCAGAAGGTAAGCACCAACAGGAATTGCATAACTAGCCTTATTCTTACCCTTACTGTCAAGAATATCGATTTGAGGATGAAATGTCTTTCCTCTTTCTCGAGATTCAACAATTACCTGCTGTCTTCGTTGTGTTCTGGAATCAAGTTCCTGAACCATTGTAACATTCGCAACTATGTCCACAAACTTAATTTTTCCTCCATCTTCCGAAATGATGACAGTGCTGTAAGGATCGATGCTGAAAACAACATCTCCTGTTTCAATCATATCTCCATTTTTG
>CAZOEM010000779.1:0-1654 GCA_964578735.1 uncultured Halobacteria archaeon
TTTTTAGAAAAAAATAAAACCTGTGCTAAAAGAAAAAAAACAGATACTGTAATAATGTGATAGTTTTATATAGTCTCTGTTTTATATAGATAAAGGGAACGAATATAAAAAATTTGAGGAGGGGCTGAGATGAGTGATATTAAAAATTTTGAAAGGAACAACATTTTCTACGGTAAATTGATTACGGTGCGCGATTTCGAGACAGAGCAGAGTTATTTCATAGAGAAGCAGCGTCTGATCAACCGGCTTATTCACGGTGCAGGAGTGGTTTGTGGGCTTAAAGTAGAAAAAGCAGGTGACTGGTTGGGTATTACCGAGATAAAAATAAATCCCGGTGTAGCTATTGATTGCTGTGGCAGAGAAATTATTGTTCCCGAAGAGAAGGTGGTTGATCTAAAAGAATACAGCCCTGAAGGGACTGGTAAGGTTTATGTCCTGCTTAAATACGATTTCTGCGAAAAAGAAAGCGTGCCCGTTATTAACAATGTATCCGCTTGCGAAGAGACCTGCTGCTACAATAGAATTCTTGAGACGTATAAGATAGAAATTAGTAAAGACATGCCTGAAGATTGTACTCTCGTTGATAAAGAACTTTGTGAGGTCTGGTTAGATACAAAAAATCCAGAGAATTTTGTTGATTATTGGATTAAGAAGGGATGCCCAGAATGCCCACAGGAGCCTGCTGTTCTCCTTGCAGCTATTACACTTCAGAATTATACTATTAAAAAGATTGATAATGCCATTAAAGATGATGAAGAAGAAGGAATCAAGAAGAGTTTAGTTTTCAGCAATGCCCACCTTTATGAGCTTATAAAATGTGTAGAAAAGCAACCCGGGCCAAAGGGTGATAAGGGTGATAAGGGTGACACAGGCGATTTCGGGCCGGGTTTAGAGGAAGAGCTGACTGTTATTAGGGAGATCAAACCGAATTTTGATATAGTAGTCACTTTGAGCGATTTTTTAAGAAAAGGTATAAAAGTAATATTTTCGAATGAAATTAAGTCAGAAACAGTGAACAATGATACTTTTCAGGTGGCTGTTTATACACCCAAGCTTCACCGGATAGGGGAAGAGACAGCAGCAGGAGCGCCATCGGAAATACCGACAGTATTGACGACAGTATTGACACATCACTATGAATATATCGGAGGTAATATTGAAACGGGAGATAATAAATTATTTACTTTTAAACCAAGTACACTACTACGTGAGCTTATTACTCGTCCTATAGATAGAGAGGGTGAACCTAATAGTGGAAAACTTAAGATTCTAGTGCAGATTAAATGTGACTTCATAGAAGATATTGATGGTAAGGCAGTTGCTGGGCACCATCTTTTAGGTAAAGGCCAATCAGGACTGAACATTGATGACAAGTACAATATTCAAGGTGGCATCTTCGAAAGCTGGTTTACATTAACGTCACAACCAGAGTGATTACCGGAGATTTCCCGGTCAGTTTCAAGATGACGAAATATTATCATAATAACATGCAGCACATCGCAGAAGAATTAAAGCGAATAGACCTACTGATACATCTACAAGTTTTAAAAATCAGGTGTAAGAAAGAGGACGTGGATGGATTCCAAGGGCTTTATGTATCAGAAGAGGAAATAAACACTATTTTAGATGATACTTATCCCACTACTGATGAAGA
>CAZOEM010000780.1:0-1653 GCA_964578735.1 uncultured Halobacteria archaeon
TCTTCCCTCGCTACAAGGGCTTAATCTTATATGGCGCGGTGGCCGGGATACAGATAGAAGAGGATGGAGATAAGTTTGCGTATCGACATGGATTATTCGTTTTAGCGGGCAGTGGCGAGGGGATGATACGGATACTAAACAACCCGGAATTCCAGCCTAAGAACTTTGGTGTTGGGTGAGTAAATTGCACAAAATCATGTGGATTTCGAGGAGAGCATCCAAAAAAGAGAACGGCTGAGCAAAACTATAGCTATTGATCTGACGCACCCAAATCCAATTTATCAGTCACAGCGTAATATTTTTGAATAGCTACGCCTTCCAATATATAAAAAGGAGATAGGCGGATAAAATGTTGGATGAATTAATAAGGTGGTTTTTAAACCCTTTGGGGGTCGATACAGCAGTGCACAATAGCTTGTCTGAGTTGATGATGGCGAAGATGGTAGAACCGCATTTATCAATACGAGGCGCTAAGAAGTGGGGGATTCTAGATTTATCCACTTCTGCTCATTACGATCTGCTAGCGGCACCTGGGAATCTTTTTATAAACGGTTTAAGCTATGTGATCTACCATCTTAAAGTGTGTATATGGCAGGTAACGGCATGGAATCTGTTTTTGATACGCGGTAAGGGCTATGATGATTTCATACCCTTGTTCACGACCTCCCTTAATGCTAAGCCCGAAACTATTATAAGGATGTATAACGAGAGAAAATCGATTGTGCAGACATTTAAGGAATTGGAATTATATTTAAAGAGGAAAAATTAGCCATTCTCCAGTACTCGTTTCACCTTCTCCACCACTAGTTTATTTATCCGCTCACCATCCACTTTCCCGCGCAATTCATTCATTGCAACGCCCATTAACGGCCCCACCGCCCTTTCTCCCTTTTCTCGTATTAACTCCTTCTTTGAGTTCACTATATTTTCTATAAGCTGTTCTATATCGACCGTATCGGACCTGAGCCCGATCTCATCGATTGCCGTTGCTATGCTCAACTCAGGATGATTCGCCACGAAATTCAAAATATCTGGTACTGCCTCTTTTCCAAACGTATTTGCAGAAAGTTGCTGGAACACGTCCAAGAAATGGAGGTCGGTTAACTGTTCCACTTCTAGCCCTTCTTGCATGAACTCTACTAATGTGTCTGTGAGCGTCCTGACCACTAAAGTTGCCGGTACGTCCCCATAAGACCCCATTATACGTTCAAAGAGCGCGAAATAGGAATTACACGATATTTTATCAGCGAGTTCGTCATTTAACCCAAAATTAGCTTTATATCGCTCTTTTCGGTGCTCAAAGGTCTCTGGTAGATTAGTTCTTATCTCCCCTAGCCACTTATCTTCTATCTCTACCGGTGGCACATCGGTTTCGGGATACATCCTCGCAGCACCGGGTAGAGGCCGCATATATGTGCTGCTTCCGTTTGGCAATGCTCTTCTTGTCTCTTTAGGTACTCCGTGCATCGCCTCCTCAGCACGCATCAACACTGCTTTCAGCGCTTTTGTCGCACGTTCTCCATCAGCAGCTACTATCAACCACGCAGTCATCTTCCATAGCGGCAAAGGTTCGCTTTAGATACTCTACCTCTTCCGCGGTAATACCATAAGCAGGAAGTTCATCGGTATGCATCAAGCCCGCACCGAACTTAA
>CAZOEM010000781.1:0-1652 GCA_964578735.1 uncultured Halobacteria archaeon
AAAATCATTGGAAAATGATATAGTTCTGGTAAATTAATATTCGTGAGTTCCCTAACGTGCAAGCGGGTATTTTTAAGAAAAACATTTGAGGTTGTGTTAATGAGAGAAGGATAGAAAGAAAAGGTGTCTTTGGATACAAATCGGAACAATTTTTCGTATTGGGAGATACTCCGCGCGATCTTTGGGGCGTATTCAACCGATTTCGTGTACACAGCAACAGGGAATTTTTCGTAGAACAAAGCCACCTGTGTGTCTGGAATGCGGCACGCAGATGAACTACTTATGAAGTTGCATCAGGTCTCATATCCGGGTAGGTCTGACATAATGGGGTTCATTTATCTCCAAGGAAAGGATACCATCTACAAAAACACTGACTTTTTCAATTGTGCCCCAATAACATGCAAAAAAAAATCAGTATTCGCAAGTTTTATTTATATCTAGTCGGGACTTAATTGAATCAAAGGAGAAAAAAATGCCTGAGGGAAATGATAAAAGGGTCAACGAAGGCGGGCTCCAAAAAGAACTTAGAGAGAAAGTAGAGGCAGGAGAGAAAGAGGATATTTGGGGAGTCATCAAAAAGGCGATTCAAGAACTCACCTGTCTCAGGATCAAAACCATAGTAATCGATGGTGCCGAGAAGGAAGTAATATCCACCGAGATAGACCTTCTCCAAGCGGACAGGAGAAACGAAATCAACAGAAAATTCCTGGCTGCGTACACTAATTGAAGGCATTGGCTCAGGCGGCCAGTTTATCTTCGATACGTTCTCGCCACGGGATAATAACGATTCTGAGAACAAACTGGCGGCGCGGACGCTGTTTCAACTGGATGGCGATATGCTAGTCAAAATAGACGAGCATATTTTGACGCGTACAGAGGGTATTGGGATAATCGAAGCCCATTTTAGTTGGAGTAACTGGTGTTTCGAACAGCTACGAGGCGCTCTCTCTTCAACTCGTATACTACGCCTTTTTCTTAAGTGTTCACCTAAAATCCGTTTATATTTGCAGGTTGTTTGTATGATGATGGGAGGTGTAGGAATATCTTTTGTGTCAATAACAGATATTTCGCGTTTAGATTATTTATGGCCAATACTACTAATAATCATAGTAAATGTATCGATTTTTCTAGTACCGAAGCTCTTCAGCTTTTACATCAAACGAAAAATCGAACAATTCTTGTAGTGTACCTATCTCTTCGCAGTTCTATGCAATTATCGGTTTTGGACCATTTCTCCACGTTTCGCTTCATCGTTCTTCTATTGAATCCCTGTGTCCTTGCCACTTTATCAATCTCTCTTCCGATGTAACCACCAAATCGCTGCTGGCATGCAAAAAGATAGGTGTATACTTTTTCCTTATTTGGTCTCATTGGATTACCTTAATGGTTAATCCAAAAAACAAGATAAATATTTTCCGGAACTGTCCGACTCCGGCAAAATGCCCGCTATAAATGTTAAATCAGGATTGAAAAAATCATGTGGCTTTTTACAGTAGCCTTGCTTGCGATTCCTATTTTTTTCCACCTTTTATTCTCAAATACCGCTTTTATAATCTGCGTAATTGTCTTTCCATCTATCATGATTACACTATTTTTAAAGGTATATAAAGTATAACTTCTGCCTATTTAAGACGCAGATTTACACAGATTTA
>CAZOEM010000782.1:0-1649 GCA_964578735.1 uncultured Halobacteria archaeon
GAGACTATTTAAGAGTATTGTATGGCTGTTGATGGATTTGATGTGGATATATCAGTTTTCTCGACTGAATCGGCGAACGCGTTGAAGATTGTATCCCGTCCCTGGGGGTAAATGAGCGCCATTATATCTGAGATACCCTGATATGAGACATGATGCAACTTCATAAGATTGTAAATCCCACTTATGATGCCAAAGAAGTCCTCTTTCAACTTTTTCCAGAAACTACGCTCTTCTTCACAGTTATTATTACAAGAGGGACTGGTATATCGCCCAATCTTGACGCTACCCAAGCCGCTTTTCTCGTATGTGTTATACCCTTTGTAGTTCATCTGCGTGCAGCATTCTGGACACAGTGGGGGCTCTGTTCTACGAAAAATTGTTCAGATTTGTATCCAAAGACACCATTTCTTTCTATCCTCCTATCATTAACACAACACCAAATGTTTTTCCTAATAAAGGCCACTTGCACGCTACTCCGCATCTTACCGCTAAATTCGATTGTGCCCGTTGCGTCAATACTGGGACTGCAGTTCTTCTTCAATTACCGCAAGCGGAGAAAAAGGCGATAGACGAAAAATAGAAAAGAGGCAAAATAGGGTGGTTTAATTCAAAACCTCCTTATTATTTTTGTTTTACAGCACCGTGTAACTCATCCGCTCAAAATCATCATCAAAGATATAATTAGTGGTATATAACCTCATATTTTTGCCACGCATAGAATCGCGCATTCTATGGGCTTTCTTATGATTCTTATCCTTCCAATCCACCAATGCATAAAACGCACTCGTGTCAATGAACACTTTCATTTATAGATATACCTGTCATGCTTCTCAGAGACTTCTTCTTCATCGCTTTCACACCTTTCGGATCCTATATAAAAGAAAGGGTCATCCCCTTTAATCCTTTTCTCACCTATCACCGAGAATATCACTTCTTTAAGACCTTCCTTTATTGTAACTCCTTTTGAATCCATAAATTCCTTTAATAGCTCGTATTCTTCTTCATCCAATTCCGCCTGAACTACTTTCATTTTAATCATTAATTATGTAGTTCATCAGATAAATATTTTGTTTATGTTTATTTGCCTTGGAATGGTGGGGGATCTAATTCTGGAGTTCATGGGATTGCGGCGAAGAAGCCGGAGTTTGTGGTGATCCTTAAAGAGACAAGTGAGTATAAGTCAGGTAAAAGGTCCGAGTATCTTGAACGTTACATCGCTAAAGACACAGATTAACGCAGATTGACACAGATGAAAAGAGAATCAAAATTAAAACGCGGAGCATCTCAGGTGTCACCCAAATAAATAACTGATGTAGCTGAAGAGCGAAGCGATGTGGAAGAAGCAGGCAGGAGTGAGCGATTTGAATGTGGCGTTATGACCTTATATCCTACGTTAATAGCCAATATTCATGGAATAAACTTTCCCCTGGCTTCCTTTGACACCCGAAGAGCAAAAAATAGTATAGCCCCCTCCCTAACTTACCTTATAATTATGGGTTGAACATCAGTTTTTTGCGTACTCGGAGCCACTTATCCATTGAATTATAAAAGTACACCCATAAAATCCATTAAATTCAATTCCACCTAAAATGTAGCCGAAAAATTTATATAGCGGTTTGAATAATAGCTTTATGGCGATATAAATGGAT
>CAZOEM010000783.1:0-1645 GCA_964578735.1 uncultured Halobacteria archaeon
ATCAAATTTTCCTTTTTTATTCTTCTTCAGTATTTTTACCTGCTGAATGATTCTTTATATTCAATTTCGATCTTGGTTCGGGTTCCGGTTTTGGTTTTTTATTCCTTTTATCTTTTGCATCATTTGTCATTTTTTCACTTCATTTTTAAAATTGAAAAAAACTTTAGCCAGATGACCTAGTGGTCATCCTTAGAGATAAAGTTTCCATTTTTTTTATTTGGTGTGATCCTCCTTCTCCCTGTAACGAGATTTCTGAATTAAGCGGTGAAAGCCAGTAACTAAATGATAACGGCTTGTACTGTTCAATAATTCTGAATTTGCCACTAAAAAATTTGATATATTACGTTTCAGAGCTCGGGTTTGGATGCCCTCTATCAAAGTATTCTGCTTTTCCAAGCGTAATTTCAATCGTTTTGCCTTCTTGCGATTAATTTCAAAGTGAGGATCATATTGTCGAATCTCATTGAACATTCCATACAGAATTCGAGCATATTTCTGAGCAACTTTCAACATTGCTTTTTTAAAGGGCATATGTCGCAGATGGCATTGCTTATAGGCAAATGCACCTATATCCGTGTCTTTGTTAGGCCTTCCAATGACTGCAGCTGCTGCTTGGGACAGTGCCGATCGTAAGTGTTTATTGGTAAAGCGATTCACATGTCCTTTGGCAGAATAATTGCCACTTTGTTGAATGCTCGGAACGACTCCGCAAAATTTGCAAAATGCATTGGCATTTCGAAAGCGAGAATAATCCCCAATTTCCGTCAACACAGTTAGAATGGTTGCAGAACTAAAGCCTGGAATGATGCGCATATGCTGATAATGTTTAGCTAAGCTTGGAGTGTGAAGAACTTGTCGTTCTGCTTCATGAAGAAAGATTGCACTGGATTGTTGGCTACTCAATAAGCGTAGTAAATCCATTTGAAGGATGAATCGTTGTGTATCAGCTAAAATGACTTCCGCATGGGGTACAATTTCTTCTTGTTTCTTCTCTAAAACAATGTATTTTCCCTTGGTTTTCAAATCTGAGAGCATATGATTATAACAAGCCCCCAAAGACCATGATTGGTTGATATATTGATCGAGTAAATGAAGGCCCCACTCCGTATTCAGATCAAACTTGAACTTTTGATTCGCCAAATGAAGTTGTCGATGAATTCGATTCTTTAATCTTGTCACTTGCGTTATATTTCGGTGATAGGATCGCATAAGATCTCGGATTGCAAAAAAATCTACACTTCCTACATAACTTGGTCTGAGGATTGAGTGATAGAGCGCTAAGGAAGATAAAGTGCGTGCATCAGCACGATCTGTCTTGGATCCCAAATCTGCAATCCGATTATGAACAAGAAGGGGATTCATGGCGATGATATTGTCTCTTTGGTGAGGAAATTTTTCCTGAAGTGCCCGATAAAGGGCTACATGATACACTCCTGTGCACTCCATCAAAAAAGTTGTAGCTTTGCTGAATCGTTTTAAGAATTGACATAATTCTTTGACTCCTACATAAGTATTCTTGAAATTGTGTTCTTGAATTTGCACAATATCGTTGGTAGGAAGCCTACCACTGACACATAAAGCAATACTATCTTGTCGGGTAGGTCGGGATCATTACTAACCCGTTCCCCCCTCGGAACGTAACGTG
>CAZOEM010000784.1:0-1644 GCA_964578735.1 uncultured Halobacteria archaeon
ATCCGCTTTGAAGAATATTTTCCGCTTGAATAAGAGGGAGTCCTTCAAGATAAGGTACGAGTATTTTTTTTTGTCCTTTGCTGATCCACAACCGAACTCTTCTTGATACTTTTAATTCAACTCCTGGAGTCGGTTCCTGTTTGTATACATAATTTTCAGGTACAGTTGCATCAAAATCGTAGAGTTCCACATAAGGCTCGAGTTTCAAAGATTTCAATATTCTTTGAGCTTCGTCAAGTTTTGTCTCGGTTACATCGGGTACCGTGACAATATCTCCCTGTCTTACAATTAATGGCATAACAATGAAGTTCATCAAAAGTATTCCACCCACAAGAGATATGGCAGCAATCATAATCCAGAAGAGTATTCTTTTTATTTTCAACTATTTGATTTCGTTTGTTTTTTTTCGAGATAATGCTTATGCAGAGCTGTGGATTTTATCTTCTAATATTCTCCTTCATGATTGACAACGACATCAATTGATACCCCTGTCTTCACTTTTGTTCCTGAAGAGGGATGTTGGGATACAATAATGTCAAAAGGTAATTCTATGTTTGTAGTATAGGAGACTCTACCCAATTTTAATCCTTTCTTGTTCAAAATATTCCTGGCAGCAGTTACGCTTTTTCTTCTTAAAGCAGGTACAGTGACTTCCTGTGTTCCTGTGCTTACAACTATATTCACGATGGTTCCCTTGATGAACTTCGTTCCAGGTGATGGATTAGTATCAAATACAAGGTCTTTTCCATATGTATCCGATTCTTTGAACTCTATTTTTCCAACTATGTACCCTGCCTGTTCAAGTCTGTCTTTTGCTGACATTAATCGTTGTCCCCTCACATCAGGAATGACTTCTTCAGATGGAACTGATAGAGACTTCTGGTTTATTGTTACTTTAACAAGGCTGCCCTTCTCAGCGGAAAATCCAGGAAGTGGTTCTTGTTCGAGAATAACACCATTTTCGTAATTTTGGTCATCTTTGTTCTCTGATACAAGCATTAGTAGGCCTTTGTTCTTTAGCACAAGGGAAGCTTGGTTCTCTTTCATTCCTTTAAGATTTGGCACATCAACTTTTGTCTTTATCTGAGTAATGTAAGGGGAAACAAATACAATGAAGATGAAACTCATAATGGATGATACGACAAGCGCGGTCACGAACGAAATCCAGAAGTATTTTGAACCACTTTCATAATACACATTTGCCTCCCTCTAAAATCTTTTTCTGACTAATATTTTATGAAGTCAACCTTCGAGTAAGTAGAAACTCAAGTCTTTTAATATATCACCTTATATAACTTTTGTCAAGCAAAAAGTGAAAAATTGATTACTAAGTCGTAGAATTAAACCTTTTAGGGTGGGGGAATCGATTCCGGAGGCTTTAAGTCGTTGAGCTCCCTGCGAAGAGGATTTGCAAGAAAGATTTCCTTGCACCTTGGACAGAGAATAAATTCTCTTTCCTTGAAAACTTCTTCTTCGATCAGGTCCTCGGGTAAGCCTTTTATTTCGTCTTCTATTTCCTTTAAGAGGGTTTTTAAGTCCATATTTCTGGGGGAGCTTATTATGCCGTCAAAATTGCTTATGGCAGTTATCTTTATTATATAAGATGACTCACCCGGGAGTATATCTTTTTCACACATTGAGCAT
>CAZOEM010000785.1:0-1644 GCA_964578735.1 uncultured Halobacteria archaeon
CATTGTTTTAATAAGAGTTAACTAACCTTCCGAAGATTCCCAAAGATTTTTATAATTTTTTACTTGACAAAAAAATAATTTTCTGCTAAAACGTGTGGATAACTTTTTTGCACCCTGCAGTTAACCTTTAATTTTTTTGATCTTTCTAAAAATGAATGAGATACTTTTTTTGAAAAAGTTTTATAACATTTTAGCGGATTTTTGTAAACCCTTGCCACTTGCGGGGTTAGGCGGTAGCTTGGATGTGGATAACTCTGTTGATAACTTGTGGTTTTCCTTTTGTGTCTTGGAAAACCGTTAGAGCACATTTAAGTTTCGTCGTGTACATATGTGGATAACTTATTATGGAAGAAACTGCCAGCGCTATTTGGAAAAACATTCTTGAAAATATAAAGGCAAAAATTCCGGAGCAGACTTTTTCCACCTGGTTCTCGCCAACAACAGCTCTTGAATTCACCGATAATACTATTTTTGTAGAAGTCCCAAACCCTTTCTTTATTGATTGGCTTGCAGAACATTATCTCACTTTGTTGAATGAGACAGCGTCGTTAGTTCTTAAGAAAAATGTGAAAATTTCTTTCAAAGCACACAAGGGAGAAAAAATTACAGAGGAAACAGTTCTCAGGGATGTAATTTCTTTTCCTTCTCCTCGAACAAACCTTCAAGAAATATACACTTTTGAAAACTATGTTGTTGGCAAATGTAATCAATTTGCGCAGGCGGCTTGCCTTGCTGTCGCAAAAGCGCCAGCAAAGACCTATAATCCTTTATTTATATACGGTGGTGTTGGTCTTGGGAAAACACATCTTATGCATGCTGTTGGCAATTATTCACTTTCACTTTACAAGAATTCCCACATATTCTATATTCCGGCAGAAAAATTCATGAATGAAATGGTATATGCAATAAAAAACAGGGAAACATTGGAATTCAAGAATAAGTACAGAAGTCTTGATATGCTGTTAATCGATGATATTCACTTTTTAGGTGATAAAGAAAGCCTGCAAGAAGAGATTTTTCACACTTTCAATGCATTATACGGTGCGCAAAAACAAATAATTGTCACAAGCGATAGGCCCCCGCGGGAAATCCCTTCTTTAGAAGAAAGGTTAATCTCACGTTTTCAGTGGGGCTTGGTTGTCGATATTCAACCTCCGGATCTTGAAACAAGAATTGCAATTCTCAAGAAGAAATCGGAGGTAGATGGTATTTCTGTTCCTGAAGATGTAATTTTCTACATTGCTTCTAATATTCGAACGAATATCAGGGAATTAGAGGGTTCTCTTGTTCGTCTTCTTGCCCTGTCGTCTCTTACAAAAACCGAAATAAATCTATCTACTGCAAAAGAGATGCTCAACTCCATCATTGGTAGCAAAAAGAACTCATATAGTTTGAAAAAAATTTTAGGGGTTATTGCAGATTTTTTTGATGTTTCCGAAGAATCCCTTGTTGGAAAAAGAAGAACTGCTTCCGTTGCCCTGCCGCGGCAAGTCGGAATGTACATCCTAAGAGAGCTTACGTCGCTTTCCCTTAAGGAAATTGGTGGCAAATTCGGCGGAAGAGACCATACAACGGTTTTACACGCTTACGATAAGATTGAAAAGTTAGTTCATAAAGATAAGGAATTTAGCAACAAAATCGATA
>CAZOEM010000786.1:0-1643 GCA_964578735.1 uncultured Halobacteria archaeon
AGGAGTATTTCGTGCAAGCGGTGGACATTTATGGTAATGTGGCGGTTGATGATAACGAAGGGGAATATTATCCGGGAAAAGGTGGAGGGCTTGGACCATCATGAGCCGAATTGTTATGGCGTTAAAATTGTTGTCGCTGTTTGTTCTTGTATATAAAGTATAACTTCTACCTATTTAATTTAGGACGCAGATTTACACGGATTTACACGGATTTAATTTCTTCTGCGTTAATCAGCGTTAATCTGTGTCAATAATTAATTTTAGTTAGATCTTATGCTTTCTTGTGTTAATCTTGTGAAATCCCGTGGTTTTTTTAAGGAACATACAAGGGAAAATATATAAGTCACGAAAATATTTTATAAGTATAAAGATAGATACTGAACCATAAATAAACAGGAATGAAAATGAGCGCCAAAGGTGAAACTGCTGCTATAGCACCCGAATTATACAACGCCATTGTAACAATAGTTGACGATAGGACGAAGGAAATCCGAGTAACGAGGGAGGATTTTAACGAATTGCGTGCAATCGTTACGGACCTAGCATCAGCACAGCGGGAGCTTGCACATGCGCAAGCGAAAACGGAAGAGCGAGTGGGCAGGCTTGAAGACGCTGTCGAGCGGCTGGCTCAGGCACAGGCGAAAACAGAAGAAGCGCTAAAAGAATTAGCTATGCAAGTGGGTAAATTGAGCGATAACATCGGCTTTAGCCTGGAAGACATGGCAAAGGTGGTGCTGCCCGGTTATCTTGAACGTCATCTCCATATTTATGTAGAGGATCTGGATAGGCGGTTTTTTTTCGTTGATGGTAAGGAGGTCGAGATAAATCTCTATGGCGTAGGAAAGAAGGACGGAAAAGAGATAACCATTTTAGGTGAGGTGAAGTCACGGATTTACGAACGAGAAGTGAATAGATTTATCCGCGATGTCGCAACAGTGCTTCCCGTGATTAAAGGAGAGGTATTAAAAGTCATGTTTGGCTATCTCGTCTATCCTTATGCTGCTAAACGTGGTGAAGTAGAAGACGTCATTCTCGTGGCTTCTTATCAGCGGTAGAATTTGGTGAACCAATGGTAAAAACAGCAGAATTAAAAAGAGACAGATTTTAGAAAAGTGCCAGAAACATTCCCGGATATGGATTTTATTTTTTTATGCCTTTGCCGTTAGAGAAAGAATTGCTGGGACCTCCGGATGAGAATATAACGCCGGAAAGTATATCATATATGATGTTGAGTTTAAATAACCACAAAACAGAAAGTTTACCATGGCACAAAGTGAGAGAGCAGAAAAGGATATTATAGTGCAAGAACTTAAAGAAAGAGTAAAAGAGGCGGCAGTGCTTTATGAAAAGCATGCTAAGAATCTTGAAGCAGACCATTTTGGAGAATTTGTTGCTATTGCGCATGACGGGCGGATTATTATAGGAAAGAATGATATTGAGGTTTTAAAGAAGGCGATAAAGGATTTTGGCAGTGGTAGATTCGCTTTTCGGCGGATTGGCTTCAGAATCATGGGTAAATGGAGGTATTTACTTGGTCGTTAGTTATTCTTATCCCTTTTTGGATCTCCGAATCAGTATTTTCGTATAACTGCTATTGGAACTGAATTCATCTTAGGAAGATCAATTATAGATTGGTATTGTGT
>CAZOEM010000787.1:0-1643 GCA_964578735.1 uncultured Halobacteria archaeon
AAATGCCTTGATATCGAGCCCTTCACATCTTTCTAAGAAAGCATCAAATAGTTTCTCAAGATATTCAATCTTTTCTTGATCTATGTTCTTATTCTTTTTTGAAAAATTATTTAGGAATCTCAGCATAGACGGCCTATAAGTTTTATATCCTTCAATTAACAATGCAAAAGCTCTTAAAAGAATCTCTATGTCTTTCAAATGTATATCCTCCTCTGTACCAAGCAATTTCCTCCATCTTTCATCTTGATTTAATTTATACAGCAAATCATAAAATCTTGAAGCATACAAACTAGATCTAATCTCTTGCGGTTTTAGATTCATACCCCCAGAATTTAATCTATTAAATATTTCATAGATAGACGAGTCATCTCCTGGAGGAATATTCTGCTTTATAATAACATTTCTAATAGTTCTTAACTCAAACATGGTTTTATAATCATCTCTTAAAGTTGAATAATTCAAACCGTTAAGAACATTTCTTTGGTTAGGTACATCTGAGGGAAGATAAAGATTAAAATCATCAAAATACGTATTATTAAATAAGATATCATCAGGTATTCCCTTATTTTTGTCGAAGACTCTTCCGATAAATGCGCGTTTATCCCTTTTCGGGAATCTTTTCTTGATAAAATAGTATATTGTCATTAACCTTTGTTGCCCATCAATGACTAAAAATTTATTTCTTGATTTTTCAAACAGGAATATTTGAGGGACTGGTAAGCCAATAATAACAGATTCAATTAATTTTGAAGCTCTCTTCAAATCCCACACATAATTCCTTTGGAAATTTGGTATTTCCATTACTCCCGACTCAATAAAGTCGTATATTGTCTTTATGTTAAAATCATTTGGTGCTGCAGTCAAGTCGTATTCTGTAAATGAATAATCCCCGCTTGTTTCTTCGGCATCCCCTTCATACCATTCTTGGTCTAATTTATTTTCCCTCATGCCTGATCTACCCTTATAAGAAGATTTTGATCTATAAATAACTTTGGGCTTCAACAATAACAAACTAGCGTATTCATTTCGATATGTAACTTCTTTATCTTCATGATATACTTATCTAAAAGACTGCCATAGGTGTTCGGTTAAGTACGGCTCAACATATATAATGATCCCAAAAAATAAAATAATATAACAACAGATTTCCGACAGAGATTTACACAGATTTATCTTTTTTGTTTTTATTTTTCATACGATGTTTTACCGTCACAGAGCAGTGCAGAGCAGTGCGACCAAAATTAATTAGAAGTTTGTGATTACCATCTGCGTTAATCTGTCTCCATAAAATACTTTTTGTATGTCTTTTCTTTTGGTTTTGTGGGCCATAAATACTTAACCGAACACACATGAAAAGACTGCATGTATATACTTTTCGCTTAAACCTGCTATGCTCCAAAAGGGCGGGTTTGAGTAGTTAAAATGACCCCACTTTGAGGGAACCCTTTTTCACCGCTTCTTGTAACCTTTATAGTGGGGAAATTCTCACAATGGGAACTTTTTTCCCCCACATAAATCGCTAATCACGCAGGAACAAACAAAGCGATATTTTCCATGCTCACCGGACTCATCCCTCGCCATTTCGACAATTGTTTACCATTTAGTATGTTCACGATAGCGGACATCAATAAAATCAACTCAGC
>CAZOEM010000788.1:0-1633 GCA_964578735.1 uncultured Halobacteria archaeon
ACCAGCGTTCACAGGCACCGACATCATCGCTACTATGAGTCCGTCCGACTTCTCGTATCGCATCATTCCGGCTTTCCCCTCAGGTTATACCTTCCTTACCTCTTTCGAGGACGATACGAGATCTCCCTCGGTCGCCTAACGGTTACTTTCCACATAGAAGTAGGACACTTTTATAGGAAAAGAAAGCACATGTAAAAGAAGTGTCCGAAAGAACATACACGCCGGAAACAAAACAGCAAATTATAAATATAAGAAAAGACTTAGAGAAAGAAAACAGTTATTTCATCGGCTCTAACCTGACATTACGAGTTTTATAGGCTACAATAGTTTTTTCTCTAATGAGTTGCGATCTATGGAACATTAAGCATCTATAATCAACCGAAAGCAATATGGCCATGTAGCCTATATATAGGCTACATAGTGAAAACAAGAATAAAACGGACAACCCTTTATTTTTGTAACGGCCACTGTACTGCTGAGTTCGTTTAGGTTGTAACCTATACAACTCTGAAAGTCAGGCTCTAATGTAGTCAAGAAAAATTATGACGCCAAAACAGACAAAAGTGTCTCAATATCTTTTGTAGGCAGAGTATTGAATGAGGCGGGACTGGTAAAAAGCCGGGGAAAGAAGAAAAGAGGAAGGAGCAAATACATGAAATATCCTGATTATACCCTGACAAAACTGGGTAAAAGCATGATGAGCATTGATTTTATCGGTCCGAGGTATCTCAAAGGCTCTGACAACAGAATTAATTTCCTCTCTTGCAAATACATCCGCCCGGAAAAGAGGGGCATAGTAACAAGAATTGATGGACAGACTACTGAAGAGACGATAAAGACATTGAAAGAGATCTGAAAGACGCACCCCATCCCGGAAATATTGAAAATAGACAACGATTCCGCATTCGGGGCTAATTTGCCGCACGAGAGACACATTGGCAAACTTGCATTTTTCCTGCTTAATCTGGGCGTTTATCCTTTGTACGTAGCTCCGAGAAGCCCGTGGAATAATGGGGAGGTGGAAGGATTTAAAAGCGTCTTTTCAAAGAAATTCTGGAATAAACTGCAATTCAGCGGTGAACAGGAGATTGATGTCAAGATCAAGGATTTTAACGTCGCTTATGAGAAATATTCGCAATTGATATCAAACAATCCTGAGATTAACGAGGAAAACATTAAGCATATGACTGATTTCAAGGATGTGAATCTAGAAAATAAGGGTGTTGAAAACTTCAAAGCACACAAAATCTATTTTTTACGGATTGTAAGGCGAAAGAACGACAAGGGCAGTGATGAAGAATACGGATTCATTGACATTCTGAATCATGAGATAAAAATGCCGAAAGATCTGATTAACCTGTTCGCATTCTGTGTTCTGAATCTTAAATTGAAGCTTCTCAAAATTAATATTGAGCTGGATGATGGGTCTTTGAAAGAGGTCAAATCAACGGAGTTTATAATCAAAAGTCTTATATATGATTAAACATAATCTGATAAAAAGAGGTATGCTAAAATGTCCTACCTTTATTTGGAAAATAACCCCCCTAACCACCCTTTCGTCTTCATCCCGACCCTAACCAGACATGCTAGCCCTCTATGGGAATCTCCCGTTTTTGGGGCCGCGATTACATAC
>CAZOEM010000789.1:0-1626 GCA_964578735.1 uncultured Halobacteria archaeon
TCTTATATGGCGCGGTGGCCGGGATACAGATCGAAGAGGATGCAGATAAGTTTGCGTATCGGCATGGATTGTTTGTTTTAGCAGGCAGTGGCGAGGGGATGATCAGGATACTAAACAATCCGGAATTCCAGCCTAAGAACTTTGGTGTTGGGTGAGTGAATTGCACAAATTCTTGTGGAGTTCGAGCAATTGATTGTAAAATGCAGAGTGAAAATTGAAAATAATGTCAATTGACATAACATCAGATAGGAAGTCAGACTCATAAAAATACTCATTTAAGAGGTTGAAGTAGAGGTTAAATTTAGCGGGTATTCCAATCCTGCTACATACTCATACAGTTTAAAACTCGGATCGAGAGGGACCCAACCGGACTCTGAAGGCAATTTTGCTTCTATCCACATGTGCTCGTTTTTTAATACGCTAAATAGATTTTCATGCTCATGGGTGTCCCCGTGGGTCATGAAAGTTTCTTTTTGAAAAGGATATGGATGAAAGGGAGTGGCTTAGAGCAGCAGCAGCTAATCCTGCTTTTGAGTTCTTAAACGATCAGACAGAAGATGTCTATAAGCCAGCCGATGGAAAGCCATTTCAGCCATGATAAAGGGTAAAGTTCTCCTGCTTCCTTTCCCGTTCGGCGATCTATCGGTGGCAAAATTGCGGCCACCAGTTTGCCTGATGGAGCCTATTGGACCTCATAATCATATCGTTCTGGCATTCATTACCAGTCAGATTTTACCAGACCTATTAGAGACGGATTTTGTACTGGATGCACGCCGGGCAGATTTTGCACTAGCTGGGTTAAAGGTCTCATCTACGCTCCGTTTACATCGATCCAATCCAATCCAAATGAGAAATTATGAATTACGAGTTGAAAATTGAATGGGAAGATGAGAGGCGGTGGTAGCGAAAAGGGTTTTATATACAAAAATAATATCTCGAACAAATGAAAATATAGCGAGAGGTGTTGCTCAAATGCAAAGAACAATAGAGGTGGTTTTTGAGAAAGGGGTGTTCAAGCCTTTGGAAAAGGTGGAATTAAAAGAAGGGGAGAAAATGAAAATCCGACTGGAGGAGAAGAAAAAGAGAGAGATAGATTTTGAGCTGATAAAACTGAAACACAAAGTATCCATCAAGAGAATAGAGGAATTAAGAAGTGAGCTATGGTCGTCTTTTTAGTTAGATACCGCCTTCGTTCTTAGCCTGGTTTTGGAGACGGATAAAACGGGCATTGCAAGGAGATATTTCAAAGAAACAATAGATATACTTGTTACAAGTATTTCCGTTTATGAGGCGGCTTTTTATGTGGGTGCAAAGCTGCTGGCAGAAGAAAGATTAAATGTTAAAGGAAAATATGATTTGAGGGATTAGATAAAGAAAGAAGATTACGAGTTTGCGGAAGATTTCATGGAAAGATTTCATAAGCTATTTGGTAAAGAGCATATAACGTTAATTGATGACACGAAAAATGTGAATTTGGTTCGAAACGTTGCGGAGAAATATGGCTTGCTCCCAAATGACGCTCTAATCGCATCAACATGCAAACATCATGGGATTACTAAAATAGCGACCTTTGATTCCGATTTTAAAAGAGTAGATTTTTTAGAGGTCATTACGCCAGAATGATTT
>CAZOEM010000790.1:0-1625 GCA_964578735.1 uncultured Halobacteria archaeon
AAGAACTTCTGGTCATGTATGCCATCATCAGCGTATGTTCCCTTTTTCAAATTCATTTTTTTCCCCATAACAAAGAAATCATCTGTTTTTTCTCTTGCCTCTTCACAACTTAACCCCTGCTCAATATAACTTGCATAGGTTAGATCCCGTTGATACAAGACTGTGTCAAATGACGGAAATATAGCTACAAAAAGCCCTCCTGCTCTGAGGATTCTAAATGTTTCTTTTAACATAGCTTCAGCAACTGAAACATCATACGTAGTGAGCGTGTTAATCATAAAAGCAGCATCAAAGTACTCGTAGAATGTTTTTAAGTCTCTTATATCCGCCCTTTTCAAATGTATATTCTTATTTCTTTTATACTTCTCTTCCGCGATGAGCAACATCTCCTTTGACCAATCAAACCCCCAAACTTCCTTAAAACGTTGATAGAGGAAACCCAGAAACTTACCTCTTCCACAGCCTAAGTCTACTACCCTCTCGTAGTCTTTAGGATTTAACCGCTCAACAAACTTAAAAATGGGATTCTTTACTCCCTCATCGAGAGGACTCAACACTTTTGATTCGTATTCAGGAGCAATTGAATCCCACCACGTCCTATACTCTCTATCTTTTTCCGTTAACTTTTCAGGTTTCTGTTTATTAGTGCTCATTAATTTTTTACTCCTCATGCTTCTCAACCTAGTTTATGAATTTCTCATTAATAAAACTATTTGTTATTGGAGTCCATTAACCACTTGTGATGCAGTTGATTTTTTTCCGCAGACAATCAGTTATTTTATTACAACCACTTATGGTTGGACCCTGGGGTGATGAAAATTAGCCATAATTAGGCAATTTTTATATCATAAAATCATACCATTTTTGTTCCCTTTTTATCCCTCTGTTTAAGGGTAACTATTACGCCTTTTGGGAAGCTGTGAAGTGATTGAATCGATTTTTGAGAAATTGAAACGCCTGGAAAGAGAAAAGAAGCTTTTATACCCTAGGTTAAAACGGAACAAATACGGGATCAATTCAGTGAGGTGTAATGAACCTCTTTTTCATCACCCCAGTTGGACCCATCAAATTTTTTCTCAGCAGCAGTTAAAGATCTCCTTTTTAACCTCTGCAAACATTCTCTCCATTAATCCACGCGAACCTGTTTGGGCTAATATTATCATTCCATAAAGGACAACTTGTTTATACTAATACAGGAACAATACGTTTCTCAAGCTCGAATTGCACATTTAAAAATCGAAAAGCTTATATACCCTGATGAAAATCAGGTTAATAGTAAAGAGGCAATGGCTGAATACGGGCAAAGAGGATAAAAAAGAATGAAATAGCTCAATGGGTGATGTGCATGTTACCCGCCTTTCGGTGAAATGGGAAATAAGGCCCAAATGATGTCACATAGATGTAACATATTTCATCCTCAACAATCGTCCATCTTTCAATTTTATATTACTTCGTGATAACTCCATGCAAGCTCTTTCCATCATGCGATTGAACTCTTGTTCATGCTTATTTCTGTTCTTATTCTGGCAATCAAGATAAATAATTCTCTCGGTACTGGAGTCCACATACGTACCAGGCAGCCTAAATATCTTTTCAATTAACGTTTCCAGCCCGATCTTATCCCA
>CAZOEM010000791.1:0-1625 GCA_964578735.1 uncultured Halobacteria archaeon
AAGCAGCAAAAAAGCGGCTTAACGGGCACAGTAAAAGGTTTAAGTATATGATGTCGCATCAGACCGGCAAGATAGAGATTGTAGGTGTTATGGACGATCATATATATTTAAAATACCATCAAGCGCATGCCCCCGAGAATATTGGCAAATTCTTTAAGAGGAAGATAAATAAAACCGCCGGGTGGCTAGATGAGTTAGAATAAGTCTCTTTTTACACTCATTTCACATTAAACAAAATAAAAAATTTTGGTGTGTGATAGTTCCATTACTAATACTAATATGTTCCAACTAAATATGGCAGATGTGCCAGCAGAAACTGTGTATAGCCTAGGTTATACGGCTATTAAAATATCAATTGCGCTTATAGCTACGGTCATAGTTGCTCAGATCATAGACCGTGCCTTGGCAGCCTACATCAAATTAGCAAGCGGGAAGCTCAAAGTTGATGAAATAAACAAACATCCTGATGTGATCCATGGCGAAGAAAGAGAAGCAAAAGTCAGGGTTACGGAACTCGGTGATTTCGCAGTTAATCTAAAAGCTACGTTTTGGGTGACTGACAGACCCACAGCGTGGGGAACAGGTGCGGAAATACGAGAATCTGTGAAGAAGAGATTTGATACAGAAGGAGTAGAGATTCCATTCCCGTATAGAACGATAGTATATAAGAAGGATATGGAGCAGAGATAACTCAATACTCCACAATGCTTTCGATAAAGGGACGATAAGAAAAGAAATTTAGCCATTCTCCAGAACTTTTTGCACCTTCTCCACCACTAGTTTATTTATCAGCTCACCATCCACTTTCCCGCGCAATTCATTCATTGCAACGCCCATTAACGGCCCCACCGCCCTTTCTCCCTTTTCTCGTATTAACTCCTTCTTTGAGTTCACTATATTTTCTATAAGCTGTTCTATATCGACCGTATCGGACCTGAGCCCGATCTCATCGATTGCCGTTGCTATGCTCAACTCAGGATGATTCGCCACGAAATTCAAAATATCTGGTACTGCCTCTTTTCCAAACGTATTTGCAGAAAGTTGCTGGAACACGTCCAAGAAATGGAGGTCGGTTAACTGTTCCACTTCTAGCCCTTCTTGCATGAACTCTACTAATGTGTCTGTGAGCGTTCGGACCACTAAAGTTGCTGGTACATCCCCATAAGACCCCATTATGCGTTCAAAGAGCGCGAAATAGAAATTACACGATATTTTATCCGCGAGTTCGTCATTTAACCCGAAATTAGCTTTATATCGCTCTTTCCGGTGCTCAAAGGTCTCCGGTAGATTGGTACTTATCTCCCCTAGCCACTTATCTTCTATCTCAACAGGTGGCACATCGGTTTCGGGATACATCCTCGCAGCACCGGGTAGAGGTCGCATATATGCGCTGCTTCCGTTTGGCAATGCTCTTCTTGTCTCCTTGGGTACTCCGTGCATCGCATCCTCAGCCCGCATCAACACTGCTTTCAGCGCTTTTGTCGCACGTGCTCCATCTGCAGCTACTATCACTACGCAGTCATCTTCCATAGCGTCAAAGGTTCTCTTCAAATGCTCTACCTCTTCCGCAGTAATACCATAAGCAGGAAGTTCATCGGTATGCATCAAGCCCGCACCGAACTTAA
>CAZOEM010000792.1:0-1622 GCA_964578735.1 uncultured Halobacteria archaeon
ACATATTCAGAAAGGTGGAACTCTAATTTTAAACAAGATTGATTTTAAAGATATATATTTTGGAACGGTTAAAAAAGCTAATGATCACTGTAGCCACATTTACCTTCCTACAAGATTGATTGGAAAAGAAGTTTATGTCGTTGTCAAAGAAAAGTGAGTAAGATAAATATGGAAGAAGAGAGAAATAAAGATAAAAGAATTAGCCTGCGTTTTAAAGTTGCTGCCATAGTTGTTGTTGCTACCCTGTTTGTTACTTTGTTGGTTCCTGTGTTTGCAGGGGAGTCTGGTATCAATATAATCCAGAAAATGCTAGGGGGTTTCGGAGATTCTCTTAACCCGCTTGGCGATGACACCCAGATACTAGAGCCATATTGTTATGAAGAATTTATTGCACCAGATAATAGTTTTGGTATGGGTGATACTACTTTTAAAACTGTGAATTGGTCTTACTGGAAACATTGGTTAAGAGATAATTTTTACTGGAGTTCAGAAAGTAGTTCTAATGGTGAGACATGGCATGAAGACAATATTGGATTAATGGATGTTGGTATAGATTGGGATAGAGTTAACACTACAGCAAAAGTCACACTTACCCTTGACACCACGGATGCCCCGATGGCACTTTATTATAGGTTCGAGTTGGGATGCAACCTAAGTCTTAAAAGCTATATTAATAAAAGTTCAAACTATGAATACGAGTTAACGCTTCCTGCAAATGCCACCGAGGACTATACTATCTTTTTCAACTTCAGCGATATTAAGCCCTTAATCCAGAACGGCAAGGTTACAGCCCATTCGGGCATTAAAAATGTTGGCGGTGTGGACTATATCGGTTTTGGGGTTCAGACTGTGAATAAGATACCTGTCGGCACGGTTTTCGTTGTTGACCCGACATTTGGTGGAACGCATGATTCAAATCATTATGCTAGTATTAATGATGTCATTCGAGGGTTTCGTGCTTCTCCGGGTTCTAGTGGAACTGTAGATAATATCTCTCTCTGGGTATCTGGTTGGGCTAACGGAGAAATCGTAAAATGTGCTTTGTACGATTCGGATTATGGCTTTATTGCTAGTACAGAAGAACGGTCAGATGGCGGTAGTGATTGGGAGGTTTTTGCTTTTTCCGACCCAAAACCAGAGGTCACAGAGGGTGTAACATACCATATAGTAGCATGGGGTGATATAAGTAATATTTTCACATCCTACTCTACTTCTGGTTCTTATACTGTTGTGTATAAATCTGCCAGTTATGGCAGTTGGCCGAATCCTATTGATACCCCAACGGTTGATACGTCTGGGGATATGGGAATTTATTGTTCTTATACTGAAAGCGGTGGCAATACAGCACCAACTCAATCATTACAAAAGATATGGAACAGCACGACAAAAGTGGAAAAAAGCCTTAACGCCACTGGTGTAAGTCTTACTCCGACTTGTTTTAATGTTACTATTGCAGATACAGATAGCGACCAAATGAACGTCTCAATTTTGACTAATGAAAGCGGTACTTGGACTGTTGTAAACCAGACTGCAAGCGGTATGACCGATGGAACATATCATGGTTACAATACTTCATGGATTGATTCCTACAGCACGAAATACTGGATAAGTTTCAATGTCAG
>CAZOEM010000793.1:0-1609 GCA_964578735.1 uncultured Halobacteria archaeon
AGCAAAAACAATTTCGATAATGAAAGGTGAATTAACCATACGCCCAGATGCTTTTTATACATTAGTCAAATTGAAGGAGGAACTCGAAGATGTAATAGAGACAATAGAAATAATGAATGAAAAGCAAAACCGTCTACATCAAACTTTTTTGCAAGCAAAAACCTTTACTAAAAAAAATGCTTACGCTTCTTTTTTGCAAGCAAAAACCTTTACTAAAAAAAATGCTTACGCTTCTTTTTTGCAAGCAAAAACCTTTACTAAAAAACACTTTTCTTTTTCACAAAAAGAAACCTGTGCTAAAGAAATAAAATGAAAAACAAAACGGTCTGTATTGTAGGATTAGGATGATGAAATAACATGAAAATCTCAATTATCCTCGGAACACGTCCGGAAATAATAAAAATGTCGCCTGTGATAAGAGCGTGCGAGAAGCAAGACTTAGATTACTTTATCCTGCACACAGGACAGCACTACTCCTATAATTTAGACAAAATCTTCTTTAACGATTTGGAACTACCAGCAGCAAAATACAATTTAGATGTCGGCTCAGGCACACATGCAGAAGAAACGGGTAAAATGCTAATAGGCATAGAAAAAATTTTGAGAGAAGAAAAGCCCGATATTGTTCTTGTAGAAGGCGACACGAACACTGTTCTGGCAGGTGTTTTAGCCGCTTCTAAGCTTCAGATCAAAGTTGGCCATGTAGAAGCCGGCTTAAGAAGCCATGATAGAACCATGCCAGAAGAGATAAACAGGGTTTTAGCAGACCACGTTTCGGATTTTTTGTTCGCACCGACGGAAAAGGCAAGAGAGAATTTATTGAATGAGGGAGTAGAAGAAGATAAAATCTCCGTTACTGGCAATACAATTGTGGATGCAGTTTATCAGAACTTGGAGATTGCAAGAAGAAAGGCAGATGCTTTAACCAAACTCAATTTAAGTACTAAAGAATATTTCCTTATGACTGCACATAGACAAGAGAATGTAGATGCTAAAAATAGGTTAAAAGGCATTTTAGATGGGTTAGTATTGGTTTACCACGAATTCAATATCCCTATAATATACCCAATCCATCCGAGAACGAAGAAAAGGTTAATTAAATTTGGCTTAGAAGTTCCGAAAGGAGTTGAGTTAATCGAACCTCTTGGATTCCTTGAGTTTTTACAATTGGAAGCAAATGCCAAACTTGTTTTAACAGATTCTGGCGGTGTTCAAGAGGAAACTTGTATTTTAGGAGTGCCATGTGTTACATTAAGAGATAATACTGAAAGGCCAGAGACGTTGGAAGTTGGAAGTAATGTTTTAGTTGGAGTGAATCAAGAAAAGATTTTAGAAGGCGTAAAATACATGTTAAATAAGAAAAGAAATTGGAAGAATCCATTTGGTGATGGAAAATCAGGAAGCAGGATCATTAAAATATTGGAGGGAGTAGCATGAAGATATGCGTACTCGGCTTGGGATATATAGGGTTCCCTACCGCATGCCTTTTTGCTAATGCAAACCATGAAGTTATTGGTATTGACGTCAACCAAAAGACAATAGAAAAATTAAATCATACATGACTTTCGGCCATTATAGGTTATAGCAACGGATTAAATTAAACAACTTT
>CAZOEM010000794.1:0-1606 GCA_964578735.1 uncultured Halobacteria archaeon
GAAATCAAAACCCGGAATTACCTGTTACTTGACCCTACGATGTCTCACAAGGGACAAAAAAACGCAAAATGGAGGTTGATCATAAATCTGGATGAGAAACTAATGGGTGATTTGGAGTGATACCCTCAAGAGAGATAAGAGAGAAAGCGAGGGCGTGTGGTGTTCCCGAAACAACGGTTGAAAGAGACTATGCTCAGAATTGGCTGTTAAAATACCTCCCAACTAAAAATATGATTCTAAAACGTGGCACTGGGATAAGAAAACTATATATTGCTAATTACAGATTCTCTGATGACTTAGACTTCTCTTTGCTGGAAGATTCAGAAAAAAATGATTTAGAAGATGGAATCAGTAACGCAGTAAAAGACGCTAAAGAAGAAAGCGGAATAAATTTTGATGTTAGTCTCAAGATTAATGAGAATGAAAACGGATACGTGGTTCTTATCCATTTTCGGGTTATGCGCAACGTTGGGAACCCACTAAAAATCAAACTGGATATTACAAACGCTAAAAAGGAAATAATAAAGCTCCCTGTAGAAAAGAGGCCCATTATTCATCCTTATTCTGATGATTACAAAGTGGAAATACCTGCTTATTCTCTGGAGGAGATTGTCGCTGAAAAGACACGTGCTTTATTTGAAAGAACGAGACCAAGGGACCTCTATGATGTGTGGTATCTATGGAATAGGATCAATAAAGAGAAGGCGGTAGAGCTACTGAAAGAGAAATGTCGATTTAAAGGTGTAATCATCAATATGTCATCTCTTATAGCGAGAAAAAGCGATTTTGGTAATGCGTGGAAAGTTTCGCTCAGGCATCAATTGAAACAGCTTCCTGATTTCGATAAAACATTTGATGACGTTTTAGGTGGAATAATTAAAGGGATTTAAGAGGTTACAAAAATGGCTTGGTATGATGGGCTAACAGGTAAACAAAAAAAGGTCGTTGGTTGTGATTCCGAGAAGTCAATTAGACTTTTAGCAGGTCCCGGAACAGGTAAGACGAAATGCCTGATTCACCGTGTTGCATATTTAGAGGAAGAGAAATCAGCTAAAAATTAAGATATTGTTGTTATAACATTTACACGAGCTGCGGCTAATGAGATTCGTGAACGATTGATAAACGAGCTAAAATTATCTAAAGATGATCTTCCAACTGCTCGCACTTTACATTCTTATGCCTTATCTATGATGATGCAACGGTCCATATACAATGACATAAAAAGACCTTTAAGAATTGCTGATGATTACGAAGAGAAGAAGATTATTATTCCCGAGCTTGCAAAAATGCTAAACACGAATACCACAAGTGTAAAAACATTACTGGAAGATTATAACGCAGCTTGGACTACTTTATCAATAGATAACCCAGATTGGAGAGAAACAAATCGAAATATCGATTTTGAGAAAAAACTCGAAATATTAAGGCAATTTTATAGTTTTACGCTTAGAGGTGAACTTCCATACAAGTTTAAAGATATGTTAGATGGGGAGCCGATTATTGCAAAAGAAATAGCCCCTCCTTATCTACTTATTGACGAATATCAGGATTTGGTGCTCCCCCTTTATAGTTGGGGTATTTATTTCATTCATTTTTAACTTTTACC
>CAZOEM010000795.1:0-1596 GCA_964578735.1 uncultured Halobacteria archaeon
AAAGAGCTTGCATGGAGTTATCACGAAGTAATATAAAATTGAAAGATGGACGATTATTGAGAATGAAATATGTTACAGCTTCGTGACACCATTTGGGCCTTATTTCCCCTTTCACCGAAAGGCGGGTTAGATATATTTAATAGGTCTTTGGCATCACCTATGTATTATATGTTAAGTGGAGAATATATTGACATGGTGACATCGCTTCTCAAGAAGGCACTGGAGAAATTAGCATGACAAACCTTTTCTTAGAAAGAAAAGCTTTATCAAAAGAAAAATAAAAACATAAATATGAAAACGATATAAAGGAGATAAAGAAGAAGGAAAAGGGGGAGAAAGATGAAACCGCATGAATATCTATTGAAGCATTCGCAGGAACTCTCTGAGGAGTATCCGGGAAAGTATATAGCAGTTGTTAGAGATAGGGTAGTTGCAGCAAGTAGAAGTGCAATGGTTGCGTTTAAAGAAGCTAAGAAGAAATTTCCCGCAGGAAAAATCGCAATTTTCTATATGCCAACCGATGAGGAGACAGTGACGCTGTTATGAGATTCCCGTATGTTCAGGAACGCGGTAGATTTTTACCGGTAATATCGCTACAGCTTAAGGGTAAAGGAACCATGGACTGGATAACATTTGATTCATTTGTAGATTCTGGTGCGAGTTATAGCATATTCAAGGCTGAGATAGGGGATATACTGGGGCTGGAGGTAGAAAAAGGCGAAAAAATGTTTATTACGGTTGGTGATGGTTCGCTTATAATCATTTACGTGCATCGATTGGAGATTCAAATTGGCGATGAGGAGTTTGAGGCGGGGATAGGGTTTTCGAAACAGCTTGGCATCGGGTTCAACATCATTGGGAGAAAGGACATATTTGAGAGGTTTATAATTTGCTTTGATGAAAAGGAGAAGGTTATTGAGTTTTATCACAAGAGTGAGAAAAGCCAGGGGGACTAAAAATGAAGTTACCAAAGTTTAAGTCGGATGAAGAAGAAGCGGATTTTTGGGATAGGTTCGACACTGCACCAATCTTGGAAGAGGGAGAAGAAATCGAATTGGAGTACAAACCAGAAACAGCGATAGAGAGCATTTGCATTCACTGCGGTAAGAAGATGATAGAGAGAAAGCGGGATATTTTGTGAAGATTCCTGACGAAATTGCACGGAGTTTAGATGTTCATAATACGGAAGGGGCTAAGATGTGGTGCATGGGTAAAAGGATAATATTGGAAATTGGATGAAGAGGAGATATGAGGATAAGGTATTGAGGCCATTGGTGAAATTGGGGTTGAAGGAAGGAGAGGAAGTGGAGATAGTTATAGCCGGGTCTTTAGCCAAAGATTTTCGAGGCGCCTTGAAACTCGAAGATGCGAAATTAATAGAGGAGATTGCAGAAAGCGATGAACTTATATAAGCTGTCTTCGATTCCATCAAATGAACTTTTGAAACACGATAAAAGTATAATTCCGAGTTTGAACACTTGTTGGGAGGAACTTGACAGGATATTTGCGGCGGGATTCATGGTGCTGGAGGATAGGTCAAACTTAAAAAAATAGGAGATGAAAATGGCGGAAGCAAAAACAATTTCGATAATGAAA
>CAZOEM010000796.1:0-1591 GCA_964578735.1 uncultured Halobacteria archaeon
TTTCAATATTGCATCAGGACGATGTCTGGCATCCCGAGAAACTGGCCCGCATGACGGGGCTTATCGGACGTGTGCCGGAGGCGGCGCTCTATTTCCACCCAGTCGAGTTCATTGACCGCGACGGAAACAGGCTTGGTCGCTGGACCTGTCCGGTTCCGAGAGATCGTGAGCTTATCCCATCGCAGGAGATGTTGAAGAGCTTGCTGGTGCAGAACTATATCTCTGTACCTGCGCCTATATTCAGACGCCGAGATGCGCTCTCCGTTGGAGGCCTCGACACTGACCTCTGGTATACTGCCGATTGGGACTTTTATCTTAAGCTGATAAGTCTCGGCCCGGCCGCTTATCTTCCTGAGGTTCTTGCTGGATTTCGCATTCACGCCACCTCTCTGACAATTACGGGGTCACGTGATGCGGAAGAATTTGCCAGACAACTGTCCATTCCGGTGGAGCGTCACATAGAAGCATTGAACGATCCAGCCGCACGCCGAAGGGTGCACAAGACCGCTGACTTTTCGAATGCGGTCAACCAGTTCCTCGCGAGGAGGTTACACGGTTACCGGACCGATATCTGGCTACTGATCTGGAAATTTCTAACGCTCGGGCCTTGGGGATGGACGAGATATTTCAGGTATTCTCGGCTGCTTGAGCGCGTCCAAGCCCGTTTCAAACTGCGCCGCATGGTGGAGGCAACGCCAGGCCGGTAGTGCCTTCGGACGCATGCCGAAGCCAGGGAACGCCTATCTCACCCTGTCAGTGTGCTCCAGATTATCCAGCAGGAGCTTCAATACGAAGCCTGTGAGGATCATGCAGAAGCCTGCCACACACATGGTCGTGGTGATGAAGGCCAGATGCACCGAGCGCTCCATCGCGCCACCAATCAGAATCCATCGGAATAGCAGCGCGATATCCGCAAGCAGCCCCATGCCCCCCAGCAACGCGCCGGTCAGGACCAGCCATTCCACCGGCCGGCCACGTCGCAGCCATAGCACGAGGCGCTCATCCGGAATTGGGTGATAGGTGGCGATCGCCACTTTTGCCAAGGTCCCAAGGAGGATGGCTATCAGCCCCATCAATGTCAGCATGGTCGACAAGGCGACGAAATGTGTCCCGAAATAGAAGTCCGCGACACGCACCGGACCCATTGAAAGTGTTGCCAGGCCGAGTATGCCCAAAAGCATCATGGCGCCGCCCGGTATCAGATAAAGCTGGTCGGGAGCGCGGGCAATAATGAGGCGCAGATGCCGCCAGCCATCGCGGAACGAGCGCAGATGCGGCGGCCGCCCGCGCTTGTCGGGATAGAGCTTGATTGGAACTTCGGCGATCGTCAGCCCAGCCCGGTCAGCGTTGATGACCATTTCCGAGGCGAATTCCATGCCTGGAGAGCGCGCGTTCATGCGCATGAAGGCCTCACGCGTGAATCCGCGCATGCCGCAATGAAAATCGCGCACCGGTGTCCGGTAAATCCAGCGGCCCAGCGTCGAAAGCACGGGGTTGCCCAAATACCGGTGCAGTGCGGGCATAGCGCCGGGCTCGATGCCGCCGGTGAAGCGGTTGCCCATTACCAAGTCCGCGCCAGAATCGAGGCAGT
>CAZOEM010000797.1:0-1590 GCA_964578735.1 uncultured Halobacteria archaeon
AGTTATTTCAAGAGGAGTTACTTCGGAACTTCCAAGAGCCAAAGATGGAACTGCTTTCAATTTTGATTTTATCCCCATTTTCTTTGCATACTCTACTACGGTTTGTTCACCAATATATTTAATCAATCTAACCGCAGCTAAATTTCTTGACAGTGCAAACGCTTTCCTGAGAGTGATAGGTCCCTTGAATTTATGGTCATAGTTTGCAGGACTGTACTCGACACCACCGGACATAATCACAATGGGAATATCCATTATCTCGTCCGTTGGAGTAAAGCCGTTATCAATGCATGCAGTATAGACAAAAGGCTTGAAAGAAGAACCAGGCTGTCTTTTTGCTTGCGTTGCCCTGTTGAACTCACTATCTCTGTAATCTCTTCCTCCAACAAGTGCACGCACAGCACCCGTTTGTGGCTCAATTGCAACCAATGCACCTTGAATATACTTCGTAATTCCCCTAATACTATCCCTTTTTGTAGAATCTTTTTCCACCTTGAATCTATATATTTTTTCCGTCTGTTTCAACCATTCCTCAGTACCTTTGTTAGCCATCTCCTGCATATCTGAGTCAAGCGTTGTAAATATGTCTAAACCATTTCTGTAAAGCATATTCTCTCCATAGCGCTCAAGAATCCTTCTCCTGATTTCCTCAACATAATATGGAGCCTTCTTAAATATTCCAATTTGAGAATGCAAACCCAGGGGTGCGTTTTTCGCTCTTTCACCCTCACTTTCACTAACTGAACCCGTCTCAATCATCGCATTTAAAACGATATTTCTTCTCCTCAGCGCTTTTTCAGGATTCTTGAAGGGATCATAATAGCTTGGTGATCTCGGCAAAGCAGCAAGCAAAGCAGACTCTGAAACACTCAGGTTTCCGACATGTTTGTTAAAAAAAGACTGGGTTGCTGCTTCCACACCATATGCCCCATTTCCATAATATATCTGATTAAAATACATCGTAAGTATTTCATCTTTGCTGTATCGCCTTTCTATCTCAACCGCAAGAAGCGCTTCTTTCATCTTTCTATCAATTGTTCTCTTCTGCGTAAGGAAAAGGTCTCTTGCAAGCTGCTGGGTAATTGTGCTCGCACCCTGTACTGTTCTTCTTGCCTTAATGTTCTGAATAAGTGCCCTAAGAATACCTGTAATGTCTATACCCCAGTGTTTGTAAAACTTTCTATCTTCGATAGCAATAGTGGCGTCTATCATCGTCCTTGGAATATCATTTAGTGAGACAGGGAGTCTCTTCTGGAAAAAGAATTCGCCTATTAAATCACCACTTTTGTCATAAACACGAGTGACAACCGGAGGGGAAAAATCCTCCAACACCTTTATATCTGGAAGATCCCTTTTTAGCAGGACTATCGTAGTTCCGAATATGCCAAGAAGCAGGAAAAACAACACAAAAAGTAGAATACCGATAAACCGTAATATTCTCAAAGCCAGTACTTTCCTTTAGTCTTTGTCATAATATTTATCGCTTTTCTTACTGTCACCAAATTTTATCCTTTCTTCCTCCTTCTTTGTAAGAAAGTCAACCTTGGCTTCAAGATCTCTAACCTTCTTTGAAAGCATTTCCTTCTCTCC
>CAZOEM010000798.1:0-1584 GCA_964578735.1 uncultured Halobacteria archaeon
TATGTTCTAGATATTGCTGTCGATTATATGCTGGAAAGGTACTTGTTATAGTACAGGCGATGTGTTAATATATCATGAAAATTCTTGTGATGATTGGACAGCACATGCTACTATTGTGACATATGTAAGTGGGTCAGATATCAGGATAACGTGTCATTCTGTGAATCGGAAGAACGAACCATATACGTATATGTCTGCTTCGCACCCTTATTATGAATGGTTACACTACCCGGCGCAACCAACCATATATCCTCTCGCAGGTGATCTAAATGCAAATGGCAAAGATTCAACTGGCACCTATAATACAGGCACAGCGGAATTCACTTTTGGTAGAAAAACAGTCAGATTTGGTCAGCTAAATGATAAACCGATTATAGGCGATTGGGATGGCGATGGCTATGATGAGATAGGTCTATTCCGGCCTTCGGCATCTATGTTTTACTTAGTGACGAGAAATTGGGCGGATTTGCCTCCCGATGTGGGGGCAGCAGATAAAGACATTCCATTCTGCTATCCAGAAGATATACCAATTGCGGGCGATTGGGACGGTGACGGTGATGATGACATAGGTGGTTATTATCCTGGCACCTTTTACTTATATCTGCTTAATTTAGGGAGTTCTACTGCAACATCGTATAGGGATGTTCCTTTTGGACAGGCTGGCGATATACCACTTATAGGGGATTGGGACAATGACGGCGATGACGATGTTGCGGTTTGTCGTAAATATGACCAACACAACAACCCAACGTATTATTTCGATTTGGATCTTACAGGTGGACAGCATGAGCTCGGCCCTTACGAATATGGGAATAATGACGATATACCAATTGCAGGGCGTTGGAACGCAGGTAGTGGTGATAAGATAGGTGTTTACCGACCCAGTACGGAGGAATTTATTCTCAATTATGATATTCCGCAAAACAACCCATTTTGCACTGCCGAGTATGCGGTTTATCATGCTGGTGTTCCTGACCCCGAAGGGATTCTGAATCCTCTAAGAGAACTGAGAGACGACAATCTTAAGGCAGAGTACGTGGATCGCTACTATGACTACAGTCCTGAGTTGACGATGGTTGTGACGAGAGACCCTGCTCTGGCATATGAGGCAGCTCGACTCCTGACCAAGTACTTGCTCATGATAGAGCAGCAGGTCACGGGAACTGGCAAGGTTGAGCTCATTACCGGGAGAGACGGGAAAGACGAAGAAGGTAGTTTCTTCGGACGTCCGTCAAAAGGCAATGTTAAGCTCATTACTGGGCGAGACGTGGAAGAGGTAGTATCTTTCACAGATGGGTTAAAGAGAAGTGTGTTGAATAGCAGGAGTGAGATAGGTGCCACGAGAAGCCAGGAGATAATAAAATTCATGGACAAGTTCAAGGGACAGATAAATGCATCAGAGGGCAAGACCTTCAGCGAGGCACTCCAAGGCTCTATCTACTGTGAGGACAAGCAGATACCAGATCCAGATGGCTGATCTCCAACATCGGACTGGACGGCAATAAGGTCAAATACCCCACTGAAAATCATTTTCTTACGTTAGTAGTGGTGTGTCATTTAAATTCCGATGCACGACTATGTTGA
>CAZOEM010000799.1:0-1584 GCA_964578735.1 uncultured Halobacteria archaeon
TCAGGAGTAGTCGGTGCTCCCCGGTCTTCCGGCGTATCGGCGCCACAACAGTGGCGCCCACTGCTTTCACGCATTCCGAGCCCAAGCATGATTGCGAACAACGAACCCAGACGCTCCTCGGCAGATTCCAATTCGGCTCCAATCGCGGTCAGTTCGTCCTGATACCAATCCAAAACATCGTGGTCAGGATTTCCAGTTAGGGGAGCGGTCGCGGAAACCATCACATGATCAGCAGCCTTCAGACGACGGTAGGCGTCAGCGAACCCTGCGGCCATGCCTTTCGTGTAACCGGGTGGAGCCTGGCCACGACCAGGCCAGTCATAGATCATCAAACTGGATTGCTCGGCAGCCTCAATTGCCTTCGAATTATCAGACATGGCTTATCCACACTTGATTGTCTCAACTGATTTGAGTCGTCTCGCTTTTCGTAATTTGCGATGCCTGCTGCTGCTGTTCCCATAAGCGCTCGATATCAGCAGCGATCGCGATCGGCATCGTCGGTGGCGCGTCCTTGGTGTCGCCATAGTAATGCGCGAAGTCGGGGTGGTCATGAAACGCGGCGGGCCTGTAATTGGCCTCGACATCGTATTGAACGACCGGCCCTCCGGCGAAACGATCATACACGCTTTTGTGCGCGATGACGGGTGCTACTTGCCCGTTCTTATCGCGGGGTAGGTCGCGGATAGCGAACTCCCAATGACCGTTCTTGTATTCGTCGTGCTGCGGACCGAGCGCATCAGGATTGCGGCGAAGGACTGCTGGATCATGTATTATTCCATTTGGAATCATCGAAGCGGCTGCAAGCATCCAGTTCAAGGTGATATCGGATAGGCGAGCCTCGTTCTCCTGATATCCGCCCCCGATGTCGGAATGGACGCCGGCGAACCAGACCTGCTCGAAATGGATGTTGCCGGCTGCGTCGCGCATACCTTCGCGCGAACCATCTGGCTGCCACTTGACGCGCTTGAAGTCCTTCCTGTTTTCATCGATCGAGATCGCATGCTTCGCGTACTCGACGTATTTGCTGAGCGTGTACTCGCTGAATTTGAATTTCGGCGCTGAGACATGGAACGTCTTGAGAGAGCGCCACCAATCGTATCCAGGGACGTGAAAGTCGAATTTGACGTAGTGTTTATATAGCACGCGCACCGTCAGCATGGCAGCGATTAAGAACAATGCGATGAGTAGATGCGGGAACGTGAGGAAGCGGAACCAGCCCATATACGGCACGTCCCGAAAATTGCTCAGCGCCGACGCAAGGTAGGAAAAAAAGCTGACCGCGAGGACGGCCGCTATCGTCAGAATGACGACGGCCCCAGGTCTCCCGATCGCGGCGACCGTGTCGAATACGCCGATAAAGTAGGGATACACGTTGGCTCGGCCGGGATCGCCGGGATCGAAATTGCCCCCATCCTTCGGATCGCACTTGGCCTCATCTTCTGGATTGAAGGATTTGTGTTCAAAGCGGAAGCGCGCGGCAATCCGTTCACGCGTGTCGAGCATGAAGTCGCGATATGGTTTCCTCGGATCGCGAGGCATCGACTGATAGAACTGATACACGTCTTCCACCGCGGTGGCGGCAAG
>CAZOEM010000800.1:0-1582 GCA_964578735.1 uncultured Halobacteria archaeon
CTTTTCGTTTTTTTCTCTCAACAGTTTTCCTCATCACCATACCACTGCATGACTTCTGTTTGCGAATCGTTGTGTTTTGCTATACGAAACCGGGAGCTGCCGAAAACCGCGACCAGCGCCTATAACTCATGGATTTCTTCAGTTGCTGTACGGCGAGGTCCACGGCGGCTTCCCGAGGCGGTATCCTTCTGCTTGCCGCATCCTCCAGCACCAGCCGGGTATTACGACACACTTTCTCTTCGACAGCCTGAAATGCCACCGACTGGCAGGCTCTTTGACACTCCATAGCCGCGCAGATCACGCCACCCGCGTTGGCGATTCAGCCACACTCTTGTCTGCCTTCTTCAACTCGATCACTGTGTTGACATCAAGCCTCTGGGGATTGTAGAGTGTCCCCCTGGAATCCGCTACACCTACCAGCATGCCCCCCCTTGCCACACGAATCGCTTCGCTTTTTGTTTCCGCTATCCCATACTTCACCCTTTTATCGAGTATCTCTTCTAGAATCCTACTGAACTTTACGGTTACGGAACTCAGTTTATATATCACCCGGTAGCATTTACTGTACATAAATCTTAGATAGTTTTCACAATAAATATTTATGGTAAATGTCTTAGGTCACAGGGGCTGTGCAGGCATAGAGCCTGAGAACACGATTAGGGCTTTTAAGAGAGCAATGGATTTAGGTGTGGATTTTACGAACTGGATGTGAGGCAGAGCAGGGATAAGTAATTGGTGGTCATACATGATGATAAGGTGGATAGAACAACAAATGGTAACGGCTACGTACGGGACCTTACCTTTGAGGAGATAAAGAAATTAGATGCTGGAAAAGGCGAGAAGATTCCATCCCTGGAGGAAGCAGTAGATTTATTGAAGAAAGGAAAGCAAAGGATTGCAATTGAGATAAAGGAACCGGATACCTTGGAAGGGATATTAAAGATTGTAAAGGAAGAAGGGTTGAGCAATAAAGTCATTATAGTTTCTTTCTGGCATAATGTATTGACGAGAATTAAAGAGATAGAGCCGAAAATAAAAACCGGAGCTATCTTTGTTGGCAGACCAGTGGATACAGTATCGATAGCAAAAGCAGCTCAATCAGAATTACTCTGCCTGAAACACAAATTCATTGATGAGGAAGTCGTAGTGGAATGCCACGAAAATGACATTGGAGTCAATGCATGGGTAGTGAACGAGATAGAAGATATAGAGCGGATGAAGGAATTAGGTGTTGACATAATAAGCAGTGACTATCCTGATAGGGTATTAGAAGAATTAAAATCATAATCTTGACTGATGTCTAAAAAATAGATAACCTGTTTCATTGTATCAGTTCTCCTTTTAGGGCATTTCTGCTAACGATTCCGGGCTATACGAAGTCGGCGATAGCCGATTCACGATTTTAGATGTCCATCAAAAAATTTCAACAGCCGTTCCTCATATTCTGCTCTATGTGTGTTGTGTGCTTCGTGATGACCGGTATTTTTCACAATCCAAATGAACTTTGGGTGCTCCCCCCCTATAGTGGGGGTATTTATTTCATTCATTTTTAACTTTTACCACCAATACAATAATAAAAAGA
>CAZOEM010000801.1:0-1581 GCA_964578735.1 uncultured Halobacteria archaeon
TTGCAAAGTTGATGTCTGTATATTCAGACATTCTATTTTCAGCCGTATTGGCTGCTAACATGGCGGATGAAGAATCAACCAAAGCAGCCATTGTATATCTAGAGGAATTTGGAAAGACACTGCAGGACAGCAGGATTGAAGATTAAGAGAATCCGATCGTAGCTCATACCAAAAATGCAAGAAGCTATATGAGCAGGAACTCGAAAAATGAAAGCAAATATATCTCTTATCACTTCTTTACACCCCTAATCAAGAATGCCTTCTTTCCTTGCCACCCTCTCCTTCCATATCTCAATATTCTCAATAGAGATATTAGCTGATACTCCTGTGTCGAAAGTTGAAACATTCAAAGCCATGATAGCCCATGCTTGAACATCTGTTGGAACAGTAGCATTGTTTATGGTATCATTTTCTAAGGTACCAGTCCAGAAATGTCCTTCTGTTTCATTCCATGAAAAGCCTTATCCGTCCACTTATCCTCTCCTGTCAAGTTATAAAGTCTGAAAAAAGTGACATATGCATCTATGTTGTGTTCTGTTGACTTCCATAGTGTCTTATTCTGCCCTTCCAGCTTATTTGCCGTCTTCTCCCAGCCCTCATAACCACCAGTATAACCACCATATCCTGTCTCATTTCTGCATTCTCTTTCTATCCATTCTCCCAACCTGATAGAAGCGTTAAGATAGGTATTCTCATGAGTCTCCTCATACAGAGAAAGCAGGGCAATTGTAGCCCATGCAACATTGCCGGTGTGCGTGCTCACACAAATTTCATCTTCATCCCACCTGTTATTCGTTATATTCCACCAACAGGGCATTCTTACGGTGTCTGGCTTACCCTGAGGCGTCCAGCCAGGGAAAAGTATTAAATCGCAAGCATTTATATAAATATACCCTACAAAAGATATAGAGGTGAAAAAATATGATCTCAGAAGTGGTAAAAAGTACTATTGAGGTTTTTTATCCAGCGGAGGATTCAAAGGAAGCATTGAATAAAGTTGTTTTAGAATGGCTTGACGGTAAAATCTCGAAGCTTGAAGAGAAAGTGATGGAGTTTGAACGAAAGTATGGCGCAGAGTTTACGGAATTTGATAATAGTGTAAAAAGAAACGGTGCGTCTTTTGAGGAAGAAGATGATTGGATAGATTGGGGAGATTACATTGAACTATTAGAATCGTTGAAAAAGTATAGGAGTGCTGTCCTATCTCAATTGAAGAAACATTAAATTCGCTTAAACTAAATAGTTTAGTAAGGCGAGTAGTTGTGAAAGAGGCTATAAGGCTGTCAAAGGATGAAAAACTCATTGCTATTGCATATTTGGTTAATTCATCCGTTTTGCATATCAGGGAAAGATATAAAGAAGGGGAACTCATCAAATATTCCTATCATCTCATGAAAGGTAACAAAGTCATCCGATGGGATAATGTGCCCCATCACAGAGAAATAAGTACCTATCCATACCATAAGCATGAAAATAATGAGGTAAAGGAATCAGATAAGATGGATATTAGCGCGGTATTAGAAGAATTATAACCTGACATTATGGGTTTTATAGGCTACAATATCCCGTATATACAATAGC
>CAZOEM010000802.1:0-1579 GCA_964578735.1 uncultured Halobacteria archaeon
TGATGGAGAGGTAAAATCTACAGGAAAGGTTTTGTCTACTGCGGAGGTTAAAAAACTAATAGTAGAGTAACGGAAAGAATCTTTCTATGTTGCAGAATTAAGGATTATCACCAGGTGTTTTTAAGTTTTTTACTTCTTTCAAGAATTCGTTTTTGTCTTCGAAGGCTCTGTAAACAGAGGCGAAACGGACATATGTCACTTCATCCATTGTTTTGAGGCGTTTCATAACTTCTTCGCCAATATTCTTAGAAAGGATGGCAACGTTTCCAAGGTCAGAAAAACCTTCTTCTATTTCATCGACCATCTTTTCAATATCTTCTCTGGGAATAGGTCTCTTGTGCGCAGCAATTGTGATACCGAGCAACAACTTTTGCCTGTCAAATGGCTCTTCCCTTCCGTCCCTCTTCATTACAACAAGGGGTGATTTTTCAACATACTCATAGGTTGTAAACCGCTTGCTGCAGGACATACATTCCCGTCTTCGCCTGACAGATTTACCTTCTTTGCCAGGTCGTGTGTCTATAACCTTATTTTCTTCCGAACCGCAAAACGGACATTTCATAATGTAACTATATACTTGTTATTCTCTTATGTCAATAGTTTTCTGCAGGGGTTGTGAGAGAGGAAAATTTTATTGACAGTCCCTTTTTTTCTTGATATAAATTGAATAATGGAGAAGAAAGAATTCTTGAGTACAATTCGAGAAATGTCCGTTGCTATTTTTGTTCCATTTATTGTTGTCCTTTTCATAGAATTTATTCAAAAGCTTGAAGTTCAACCTTTTTTTGACAGAGCCACATTTTTTATGCCTGTCTACGCTTCGATAATTGCAATCTGTTCTTATGTCTGGATAAGAAAGGGAATTGCTGCAAGCTTTTTCGCTGTAGTAATATTTGCAGTGCTTATTGCTGTCTTTAATAGAGGGGAAGATAGTTTTGTTTTTTCTTGTGTTTTTTATTTTGCTTCTATTTTGTGTCTCGCTTTTTTTTCCACGCTCACCTTTACTGTTGGCAAAGTTATAGGAAAGTATCGTAGTTCTTATTATTCCTTTGTTGTACAGTTTTTCTCAGGAATTTCTATTTTTATTTTTGGAACTTTGATGCTCCAACTAACCAGAAGTTTATTTGATATACAGTTGTCAGTTGTTCAATCCATTATGTGTGGAATTAGACAGGGTTTGCTGCTCGGTAGTGGTGTTATAATCTCGATAATTATGCTTCCGCAAGGAAAGACATAGGAATGGGAATTCTGCTGCAATTTTTGGCAACGAAAGCAATTGCACCAATTCTCGGTTCAATAATACTTTTGACTATGGGAGAACATCCTGTGTCGCTTTCAAAACCGAAAGTTGTAGTAAAAGCGGATACGATTTTCATCACAACCAGAGTAGAGAATGGATTTCCTAAAGAATTATTGGAAATAATAAGGAGCGGAACACCGGTAATCTTAAGATTAAAACTTGAAGGAGTTAACGATATCTATTTTACTCATATAGTTCATTATGATTTAGAGAAAAGGACTTATAGTATTAAACTTGAAAAAAGTGTTATTCTTACCGAGGAAGAAAAGACTATAACAG
>CAZOEM010000803.1:0-1573 GCA_964578735.1 uncultured Halobacteria archaeon
CAAACCGGGAGCCATAAAATTTACAAAAATAGAGAAGGCAAAAGGGTAACTGTTCCTTATCATTCAGGAAAGATTCTTCACCCTAAGGTATTAAGAAGTATTCTTAGAGATGCCAATTTGACAGTAGAACAGTTCAAAGAACAATTGAAGTAAGTAATGAGGTCAGCAAGCAAAAATTAGAGTGGATGATTGACAGACCTCACCCCCTCTCCCCCACTCCAGAATCGCATTCGTAATCATATCCGTAAGATACACACCTCCGAGATACCCCATAACACCATATCTATGGTATCCCACCCTATCGCAGACCGGGAATCCGCATCTCACAAATGCAACGTCCTCGTCCTTAGCAATCGGCGTGCATTTCGTATTCCCAAACAGGACATCCACCTCTTTGTCTTTCACTGCGTGCTGCAACTCGTACAAATCGCGCCCGTTCAATATCTCACCGTCAGTTACCGATTTCGCCTTATGTAAAAACTTCCTGCTCGCTGTGCTGCTTTAAATGGCAAGCTTCCAGAATATTATGACTCAATGTTGCACGGAGGAACGCACCTGGTTGCATTGGAAGATTTAAACATTAAGAACCATAGGTTCATATGTAACTCAGAAAAGATCGGAAAGAGCTGCTTTTGATCCTTTTTGGTAGAAAGGTTTAAATATTATGATGTTATGATGAGCTAAGGGTGAACCTATGGTTAAGAAAGATGTCAAGGTTCCAGGCATAGTTTCGCTGCGCACCTACCGGAAAGCGGTACAGACCTGCGACATATCCCGAAGCTGTAGGAGCATAAAAGTTCAAAGACGGTAGAAATAGATACTCATGTGAGTAACAAGAATATAGGAGAGTTAAAAAGCCTGTTTGATTTAATAATAATGAAATCGTTTATTGAAAATGAGGTTGAAGGAAATGAAGATTAGCAGTCGGCTAAAGGGGGATATACACGAAGTAAGTTTCGGATATCATTCCAAATTGGATGGATATACGACATTGATGCCGGATATACCGAAGTTAGGCGAAACCCAGAGGAGGTACCAATATGATGAGGTGTGCAAATTGCAGGCAGCCGATCAAACCAGAAGAAGCTAGCAAACCATGTCCCAATTGTGGATCGGTTAACCGACGCATCTTAGGCAAAGACTCCGGCCAGGGACTTGAAATGATTAAACTAAAAGCCAAAGCCAACGATGGGACTAAATTATTTGAGAGGAATCAGGGCGATAAACAATCAGCCAACGGATGCAAAGCCCGGGAACGTTATATGCCATGCCCATAAATAACATTGATATTTGCAAGGGGAATTTAATAGGATCTGGACGTATTAAGGTCTAAAACAGATGTGCCAATCAGATTAACAGAGGAGAGATGGTTTCATATTACAGAAGAGCATTCAGAGATGGCAGGCTATTATTTTGAAGTACTCGAAGCGATGGAGGAGCCAGAAGCAATTTACGAAGGCAAGAAGGGAGAATGTATAGCAGTGAGAGAAATAGAGAAAGATAAATATATCGTGGTAATATATAAAGAGTTAAGTAAAGAAGAGGGATTTGTAATTACCGCCTTTTTGACGAG
>CAZOEM010000804.1:0-1573 GCA_964578735.1 uncultured Halobacteria archaeon
ATTTTATCAAGGTTCAATACAAGTATTGAGACATGAATATCAGTCTCGCTTGTTTCCTTCAATTTTGATTTTATCAAACCTAATCCATATTTTCTTTTCGCCACTCCAAATCTACCTTCAACCGGGATTCTATCGATGTCATCCTGATAACGCTGCTTCTTTTCCTGGAGTAATTTTTCTTTATTCTCCTCTGTCTTTTTCGGCGGTCTGCCGAGCGGTTTCCCAGTTATTCGAATATTTTTTTCTTTACAAAAATTACGATTTTCACGGGTCTGATAAATTTTGTCCGCATGTACTGAAGCCGGATAATAACCATATCTTTCTTTGTATTTCTTTATCTGCAAAATCAGATCTTTCGATTCGTTGAAGTTTTCCCATGAAAGTTTATCTATGAAGCTGAAACCGTCAGACAAGCTCAATGATATCTTAGCTCCAAACTCAACTGCCTTCCCGGCTTTGCCACGCACTATCGGTCTTATATGCGGCTGACTAATACTGACGATTCGGGAATCAACTTTGTTGACCCGGTTGCGATACATATAATCCTGCTGCTCATAAACCTCTTTGACTGTTTCAAACCGCTTTATCAACCTGTGAGGTAAAACTGGAACGTCTTCTTCCAACCCACTAATCATTAGAATAATCTCGTCGATGTACCTGATATCCCGTTTCAGGTAGCATAATTGCCTCCTGAGGGCTTTTCTCCGTACTTTTACGCCCGGTCTCCGTTTCTTCGTGTATGACAGGTAATCTTTTCTTGCAACTTCGCGGTAATCCCGTGGTTTTTTCTTAAAAAGCTGCTTGTAATTCTCATACAGAAAATCGATGAACAATTCTGTATTTTCACGAGCCTCATTCAGGAGAGAAATGTCAGTCGGGTACCTGATATCCGACGGGGCGCAGGTCGCATCTACAATCAGCTGCCCTTTGTTATCTTTGCTATCTGCCTCTTCTGCTTCCGTAGGTTTTTCCGTTTTTTTTTAAGCTCTTCATCCCGGTACGCACGGAAAAGAATCTCGTTTGCTTTTGCAAGCAACTCGCCGTCCAGACGTTTCCTGAAATGTACCATCATTGATGCGTCAAACGGTTCCTTATCTTCATACCCCTTCATCCCTATGAAGTATTGAAGATAATGATTCTCACGTATTTGTTCGACTACTTCTCTATCAGAGATCTGAAGTTTTTCCTTGATGATTAAAGCACTCAAGGCCATCCTCAAGGATTTTGCTGGAGCTCCGAGTTCGGATCCGGAAAGTTTCTTTTTATAATCTTCTTCGAGTTCAGCCCAGGGAATTTTCTTACCGAGTATGACCCAGCGATTTTCTTCGTCCAAATGTCCACCGAAAGGTAGATAGAAATCCTCTATTTCAATCTGTTTTGTATCATTTTCTCTGTACATTCTCCCCTCCCAGGTGCAAGGGTTTTGAGACATTTTCTAACTTTTCCTTGCACCTTATACAGAGAATTTTACACTTAATTCCTTATAATGTAAATTCCTACGCCTTTTTCATCAAGCCCTAAATAGGAGCAATCGTAGTCAACATAATCTTCCGCCAAGCGCTCATGTATCCGT
>CAZOEM010000805.1:0-1573 GCA_964578735.1 uncultured Halobacteria archaeon
TTCTCTCAAAAGGGCATTGGAAAAAAACATTGCTCGGATATAGAAAGCTCCGAAGAAAGACAGTACAACTACTGCTATGTCAAGAATAATATAGAAAAAAAGCGAAACCTCAACTTTTTCCTTTAACATAATTAACCCTTCAAGAAATCCTGTGCTGACCTTACCATTACGAGAAAAAGTAATCTTAAGGAAAGACCCATATAAAGGACTGCTTGTAAAAGGAAATTTGGATTGTAGTGCTTTCTAAAGAATTTGAACATACCGGTATTGTGATTGAGAACCGTGGTTTTCCAGAATTTCTCACGGGTAACTCCAAGATGATGAAATATAACGGCATCAGCAACGAAATACACCTTCCAACCTTTTTCTCTCATTCTGTAGCACAAGTCTGTATCTTCGACAAATATGAAGTAATCTTCATCGAATATGCCAACTTCCTCCAAAGCCCGTCTCCGTAATATCATGCTCGCTCCAAAAACCCAATCTGTTTCAATATTTCTTGAGTAATCATTATCCATCATAAGATATTTCCTTGAAATTCTATTGGAAGGTAAAAATCTCATAATAACAGATTGCCTGCCAAAGAAGACATTGACGATAGTGGGAAATCTCCTGCAAGAGTATTGCATGCTCCCGTCAAAATTAAGCATTTTAGCCCCTGCGGCACCTACATTCGGATTATTCTCCATAAAATGGACGAGTTGATCTATTGCACCCTTGGTTACTACGGTATCCGGATTTAGTATCAAGATATATTTCCCTCTTGAGCGTACAATCGCCTGATTGTTTGCGTATGAGAATCCGAAGTTCTCACTATTTTCGATAAGTTTCACATCCGGATAGTATTTTTTCACTATCTCGGTTGAATTGTCTCTTGAGTTATTATCAACGACAAAAATTTCAAACGAAACTCTTGGCGGGTTCTTTCTGATGAAATTAATACACCTCGCAAGGTACTCTATCGTGTTAAAGCTCACAACAATAATAGATAAAACCACCTTCTCCTTGGAATTTATTAACTTACTTTTTCTCATATCTCTTAATGCCAAAAATGTTTTGTAATCTCAATCTCAAAACCAGAAAAAAAGCTTCCCAGATTATGCGTCTTGACATTTTCGAAATTCCGACCCTTCTATCCACAAATATAACTGGAATCTCTTTTATCCTGAAACCCTTTTTGAAAACTTTGAAATTTACCTCAATCTGGAAAGCATAACCATCCGAACATATATTGTCAAGCTCAAGAGATTCGATCACTTCCCTCCTGAAGCATTTGAAACCGGCAGTTAAGTCCATTACGGGAACACCGGTTACAAGCCTTGCATACACATTAGCGAAATAACTCAAGAGCAACCTTGAAATAGACCAGTTGACAACACTTGCACCTTCTTTGTATCGTGAGCCAATTACCAAATCAGCATTTTCTATTGACTTTAGTAACCTTGGGATGTCCTCCGGATTGTGTGAGAAATCAGCATCCATCTCGAATACAAAATCGTATCCATTCTTAATACCGTATTTGAATCCCTCAACATATGCGGTTCCCAATCCGAGTTTCCCATTTCTTTGGGTC
>CAZOEM010000806.1:0-1572 GCA_964578735.1 uncultured Halobacteria archaeon
AAAACTAACGCCTTCGGCTGTAAACTAACGCTTCGCTGTAATAACGCTATCGCTGTATGAAGACCAAACAGACTAAACAGACCAAATAGACGAGATAGACCAGAGGAGCGTGTCGGGGTGATGGGGAAACGAAACGCTCTAAACGACACTAACGAGTTTAACGAAAGAAAGATATGGATACATTTGAAAAACTGATTTCAGAACTTAAAGAAAAATTAAAAGAAGCAAAATCTGGAGATAAGCCATCACTTTTTAGTGATATGGTCAGGCATGTCCGGAATCTTATTCAAAGTTACAGAAAGAGATTGGAAGAAATTGAGAGGAATATGCTTGCTTATCTCGAAGAAAAAGAAAAATCGAAAGAGTCAAGAAAAGAAAAGATGTTTAAAGGTTTTGTCCAATCGATGAGTATTTCAAAAACTGACATTCTAACATTAATAGACAAAGGATGGAATTATATCGCAACTGGGGATTATGCAAATGCAGAAAAAGTACTTGAGCTTGCGCTCAACAAGGCACCTGGGAATATTCAGGTTATGAAACTTCTTGGATGGGCATATATGTATGATGAAAGGTATGATGAGGCGCTACTCCTCTATCAGAAAGTGTTAAACAGTGTTGCCAACGATGCAATGGCGAGGAATAATCTTGGATATATCTGCTACAAGAAGAAGATATTTGGAGAGGCGATCGAGCATCTATCCAGAGTAATCAAAGAAGGGAAGGATGTAAATGCAATTCTTTATGCGAATCATTACCTTGGTTTAGTTTATTTTGAACGAGAGATGTTTGAGGATGCGATTAAGTTTTTCACTGAAGCCCTTGAGATTGGGCCGAATCTTATGGAAGCTAAGTACTATTTGGGATTATCGTATTATGCAGAAGGTGAGAAGGAGAAAGCAGGAAAAGTGTGGAAAGAAATGATGGAAGATAATCCGAATAACAGATGGTCCGAGCTCGCAAAGGTGAAACTCGAGAAGATTGAAGCGAAGAAGCATTAGGAGGAAATTGAAGTGAAGGTGGGCTTTGTGCAGTTTAATCCTGCATTTGGGAAAGTCGAGGAGAACCTTTCAAGGGTTGAATCGCTCATCAGCGGTTTATCCTGTGATCTCCTCGTTTTACCTGAGCTTTTTTCTACAGGTTATACATTCAGGACAGCCAAAGAGCTTAAAAAACTCAGTGAATCTGTTTCTTGTGGCAAGACTTTGAGATTTCTTAAAAGAATTTCAAATGAAAAAAATATGGCTATTGTAGGTGGTTTTGCGGAAAAGAAGGAGGGGAGTGTTTATAACTCTTCTGCGTTGTATTATGAGAGTGGAAAACAATTCATATACAGAAAGAAACATTTATATCGTTACGAGAAGAAGTTTTTTAGTAGTGGAAAAAAACCATACAGAATAGTAACGCTGAAATCGGGGGTGAAGCTCGGCATTATCATTTGTTTTGACTGGTTTTTCCCTGAATCTATCAGGGCTTTGGTACTCAAAGGTGCACAGATTATTTGCCATTCTGCGAATCTTGTAATGCCGTTCTGCCAGGACGCTATGATAACGAGGGCAATAGAGAACCGTG
>CAZOEM010000807.1:0-1568 GCA_964578735.1 uncultured Halobacteria archaeon
ATTGACTTCTCCGATTATCAACTGGGATGTGTTCCTCTTTGTATAGGGAAGTCCGCTGGAAACACTTGTCAGAACATTGATGTTTATGTCCTCTAACGGATAAATAGTGCCCATTGTGGGACCGGTTTGTTCCGGAATTCTGAAATTAACTTCTGCGGACATAAGATGTCTCTGGTCAAATTCAAGAGCATAATCAGTCTTTGGAATCGGAACAGCTTTTCCCGTAACAGGGTCAACCGGTACATTTGCAATGTAGTCATAGTATGCTTGTGTTCCGTAAGAACCAGTTCCTTTTGCCTGTGATAATGTATAAACAAGTTTCCCTGAAAGGAATTTTGTCGCCCTTTTCGAAAAGGTGAATTCCATACCTTTGACATTTCCGTAATCTTCCGTAACGAATTGCGTGTATGTGTTGGGCAATGCAGGAATGAATCTAACTCCAATCAGATCATAAAGGTCTTTATAGTAAACCGTTACGAACAGTGCGGCATCAGGTGACAGCTGGTGTGCAAGACCAATTTCGTATGAAGTTGTTTGCTGAGCACTGATGTCAGGATTTCCTATTCTTGTCCATCCACCTGACGCAGTCGCAATATTGGTTGCTATGCCATCATACAGACGGATGAGTCTGGGAATCTGGAAGAATTGCCCATAGGATACATGCAAAACAGTGTTCTCCGTTACCGGGAAGGAAACACCAAGTCTTGGGCTGAACTTGGTTTTTGGCTCAGCATCTTCCTTACCAAGGATAACCCTGGTTGGGTCGATGTATTTCTCGGCGTTTGCATCAAGATAATCTCCCCTGACACCTATGTTGAGAATAAATCCGGGATATTCCATTTTGTCCTGCACATACAGGGCTCCCTGAATTGGCTCATATGAATAGTCGTCAAAATACAGGCATTTGGAAAGGTCATGAGTTCGTCGGGCTTCCTCACTTATCGTATTGGCAATGTAGCCGCCGTAGTGACGCTCTGCTTTGTGTTTAATACCCTCCAACCCGGCTTTTAACTGGTGATGGTCTGTAATCTGACTCGTTATGTCGAATTTACCATCTATATAGGAGGATTTTCTTTCACTCCAGTTTCCTCCTCCGCTATGTCCGAAAGCAAAGTTATTGCCTGATTGACCATTTACACCCCAGGGATAGTAATAGTTTCCATCCGCATCTTTTGCGTAGTAATCGAGACTGTCGAGACTGTCTCCGCGCTGCCCTGAACTTGTTACTTCATCGATGTCGTAATTCCACCAATCTACGAACTCGATATTTTCCCAGAGGCTTCTATTTTCCTCGAAGACGATATTCCTTGTTCCATCCCGTCTGTGAGTTTTGAAATAAGCAAAATTAAGCGTGTAGAATGTTGACTGGGAAAGAACATGGTTCAGTGTGAAATGACCTTGCATAGCTTCTCTGAGCGCTGCGGTTCTTTCGAAAGGTGGTTTGTATTTATCATCTTGCTCGCTCCACTGCGATTCACCAGGAAGTCCAAAGACACCACAATATTCACCGTACTGGGTTCGCGTTGTGAATCCACTTCCAGTGACACGGATTTTAGGACCTATCTGGT
>CAZOEM010000808.1:0-1567 GCA_964578735.1 uncultured Halobacteria archaeon
GCTCTTCAATTAATCTACCCTTCTTCTCTTCGGACACGTTTTTGAGTCGTTTTATAACGGTGGAAAATGCTTGTAACCTATCATTTGTTTGACCGAGACCAATATCGCCGACTCCATCCAAGTTAAGGGTTCTTAGTGGCGTATTCTGGAGAGTATATCCGACCTTGTCAAACCAAAATAGATTTCCGGTGCCTATGTGTCCGGTTGTTAAGAACACAGTTGCTGGAACGCTGTATTTTTTGAGGATGGGATATGCGTATGTGTATATATCTTTGTAGCCATCATCAAACGTAATGACCGCAGCTCTCTTGGGTAAAGGCCTCCTATTCCTAATACATTGTACTAACTCATCGAGCGTCAGCATATCGCGCGTTTCGCAGAGGTACCTGACTTGGTTTTCGAAGTCCATGGGCATGACTGGTGGAAGACTCCATGAGTATTTAATGCTCCCGACCCGGTGATATGTGAAGATAATCACTTCTGATTTAACCAGGTGTCCTCTTAGAAAGCTATAAGCATCAAAAAGACCAAGGGAACTGGCAGTCGTAACCATTGAAGCAGCTAATCTTTGCTTGCGAGTGATAGACATAGTTTACCCACCAAATTTGAATTTGGACTGCATCCAAACTCTCTCACTAATCTAAGATTCAAGGCTTGTTTAATATCTGTAAATACACCTTCTCCAATACCTCACTAATGTTCTCCCAACTATATTGCTTTGCTTTTTGCCTATTATTCCTTGATATTTTCTCTCTCAGCTCCTCGTCTTCCAAGAGGAACAAGGCCTTTTCAGCAATCAACTCCGGATGCTCAGGCTCGATTAGAAAACCATTCTCTCCATCCTTAACAATTTCTGACAATCCTTTGAGATTGGTAGTCACTATCGGTAATCCAACAGCCATTGCCTCTGCAATAACTAGAGGGAAGCCCTCGGATAAACTTGGCAAGACGAAGATATCCGAACCGGCCATATAGGCCGGAACTTTCTCACGGGGGACTTCCCCCAGGAAGATTACGTGTCCTTCCAGACCTAGTTCTTTAGTAAGCTCCTTTAAATATGTTCTTTCTCCCCCTTCACCTACAAACATTAGTTTTGTATTTGGCTCTTTCTGGCTTACAATGCTCATTCCTTGTATCAAATATTTCAGCCCCTTTACTGGGTGCAATCTGCCAACGAAGAGAATGACCTTTTCACTGTCTTTGATTTGCAGTTCAGTACGAGTTTCCCATCTTGACAAATTTTTAAATCCTTCTAACTCAACGCCATTTGGAATCACATAGACTTGTCTATTCCAAATTTTTTGCATCTCCCGTTTCATATCTTCTGTCAATGCAATTGCAACATCGGCATTTTTCAACTGCAGCTTCAAAATTGACCTTTTGAATGAACGAGCATGGTAGACTTCTGAACCTCGGCCCCAGACCACGTAAGGTTTCTTCATAAGTCTCTTCGCCAAAAGTACTGATATGCTTAATCCGACACTTTGTTCATGAATTATGTCAGGATTGGTCTTTTTCACAACCAATAGCGCCTTCAGCCCAAACGATATGGATCTTAGGGGCCACA
>CAZOEM010000809.1:0-1566 GCA_964578735.1 uncultured Halobacteria archaeon
TGAGTAACAGGTCACAGATTACATATTACATATTACCGCCCGCAGGGCGTGATGCAGCATCTACGAAATGGAATTTCCAGCCTTATAAGCCTGGATTGGTTGGTGGGCACTGCATTCCTGTTGATCCTTACTACCTAGTATATAAAGCAAAGGCGTTAGGCTATCATCCACAGGTGATTTTAGCAGGGAGGGCGATAAACGATTACATGCCGAAACACGTGGCGGAGATGGCGATTAAAGGGTTGAATGAAGTTGGTAAGGTAATCAAAGGCTCTAAGGTTTTGATTATGGGTTTGACTTATAAAGAGAATGTGCCGGATACGAGGGAGTCGCCGGTGAGAGAAATGGTGAAGGAGTTGAAGGCGTTTGGAGTAGAGGCATATGGGTATGACCCTTTACTTAGCAAGGAGAAGATAGAAGGGTTTGGTGTAAAGGCTTTGGATATTTTGGATATGAAAATGGATGGTGTTATTGTGGCGGTTGCGCATGATGAGTTCAAGAAGATGAAATTTAAAGATTTTCTTTTCGCTCGCTATTTGGAATTTGGAAGGTGCCAAAAATATTTATAAATGGGGTGACATCTAAAAGTAAAGGTGAAGGAATAAAATGTTCGATATATCCGAGGAATTGGTGAAGAAAGAATTGGAAGTTATTTCGAAAACGGGGTTGTATAGAGATGAAGAAGAGTTCATTAAAGAAGCGATCAACACACTTTTGGCAGCAAGAAAGGACTTAAGGGTATCCATTGCTTGTGAATTGTACAAAAGAGAAGAGATTTCGTTGGGTAAAGCCTGCGAGATTGCGTCCTTAAATATCGAGGAGATAAAAGAGGTTTTGTATAAAAAAGGGATTAGGCGCAAAGTGAACGTGAGTGCGGAGGAGATGGAGAGTATGGCAAAGAAAGCAGTCGAACTTGCAAGGCGGTAGGAGAATTATGATTATAGTCTGTGACACGGACTTTTTAAGCTCTTTCTTAAAGATTGAGCGATTGGAATTGGTGAAAGGTTTGTTCAAGGAAGAGAACTTCTATATCCCAATAGCTGTTCTTGGCGAGATTGCTAAGACCGATCTGATTACCGATTTATTGGATAAGAAGTGGATAAAAGTGAAAAGGATAAATTATGAGGATTTGAGAGAGATGGAAAGCGTTGAAGAGTTCAAAAATCTGGGTTCTGGTGAGAAGGAATGTTTAGTGTTGTGTAAGCAGTTTCGAAATTCGATGTTGCTTATAAGCGATAATAAAGCGAGGAAAATAGCAAATAAAAATAACATCGCGGTGTTGAACATTTCTGCATTTTTGCTTGCGTGCAAGGATGTAGGACTTTTGAATAGCGAAGATATCGCTACCATTATACATGATTTAAAGGATAAAGACTACTATGAGTTCAGCGAGGAGGAGAGAAGCAGGCTTATAGTTTGATGTTTTTTTATCTTTCTTAGCACAGGTTCTTTCTTTAGAAAGAAAGTGTGGCGTGCCTCGTAGCCTAATCGCTCAGAGGGTTAAAATCCCTTCTGTGCTGTTTACCCGTATCGGTGCAGAGGCCAACAGTGGCAGGGTGTCCCTCG
>CAZOEM010000810.1:0-1561 GCA_964578735.1 uncultured Halobacteria archaeon
TTATTTGCTTGAATTATCAGGGAGATATGTTCCACGTAAATTACCAAAGAGCCAATATTCTTTACTGGCTTTGCATTTCTATTGCCGTGTTTTTAGGTCCTTGCATATTAATCCCTCACCGCTTCAAAAGGATTTATAACCGTTAACCAAGGAATCCTTTTGAAATCCCCGTCTTCTGTGTAAATGCAAAAAACATTATTTTCCCTCATTGTTGCGGCAATCAAGGCATCCCAATAATGCACCTCATATTCTCTATTCAGTTCAATTGCAGAAAGAATGGTATGCACATCGTAATTTATGACTACCCAGTTTTGAAACTCGATAATATCTCCTATAATTTCCTTTGCCGTTTCCATAGGCACTGGCTTTTCAACCTTCTTTGTGATAACGACATAAAACTCTGATAAATTCTGTATTGAGATGCTATACTTTTCCCTCAATCTCCAACATTCATCAATTAAACGCTTACATATCTCGTGCTTCTTCCCTTCGCTTTCATCATACGCATAGACCAGTATATTTGTATCAATTAAACAAATCTCATCGCTCATGCAGCTCATCTCTTGTCTTATACAGCTTCTTTCCAAAGTTAAAACCCTTCTCCAATAGTTTTAACTCCCTTTCCGCAACCTTCTCTTGCTTCTTCTCATATATCCATTTTTGTATCGCATCAGTAATTGCTTTTTCCAAATATCCCCTTTCGCTTCCATGAGCAATGCCAGCAACCTCTCTAAATTCTTTTTCTACTTCATCCTTAATATTTACGGTGATTGTTCCCATGTTGTTTTATATTTAGATGTAGAGTATATTTAAATGTTTTGGGTTTGTAATTTTTTTATTATATGCAGTTCTAAGTAATAACTGAACATGCCTGCAGTAAAGGTAGTAAAAAGTAGGTAAGGAAATGATAAAGAAAGGGAAAGCAGTTGTTTGCATCATCGGCTTGGGCTACGTCAAACTTTTTTGCAAGCAAAAACCTTTACTAAAAAACACTTTTCTTTATAAAAGAAACCTGTGCTAAAAGAAAAAAACCATGAAAGACAAAACGGTCTGCATCGTTGGTTTAGGGTATGTCTGACTACCATTAGCGAAGGCGTTCTCAAAGCATTTGAAGACAATTGGCTTTGACGTAGATAACGAAAAGATAAGACGGCTAAACAACGACAATGAAGAAAACATAGAATTCACTTCAGACTCATCTAAGATAAAACTGGCGGATTTTGTTATTATTGCCGTGCCCACACCAGTAACGAAATCGAAGGAGCCTGATTTGCGATACATAAAATCCGCAGCAGAAACTGTCGGCAAGAATCTAAAGAACGGTGCCACAGTGGTATTGGAGTCTACCGTTTATCATGGCGTTACAGAAGAAGTTGTTAAGCATGTTTTAGAACGAGGATCAAAGATGAAGTGCGGTATTGATTTCTACATTGGATATTCGCCAGAAAGGATATATCCTGGTGATGACGCGCACGCATTAACAAAGACAACGAAAATAGTTGCTGGTACATGACTTTCGGGTAAATCAAATTTGTCACCATCTTAAACTTAACAGTATTTA
>CAZOEM010000811.1:0-1559 GCA_964578735.1 uncultured Halobacteria archaeon
CCTTATTTATACATAACAAGCAGTGACTATTTAAAAGTATTGTATGGCTGTTGATGGATTTGATGTGGATATATCAGGATGGAAACGAGCTAATCGGGAAGATAGACAAATTGGAATTATCACGAGTAATTGATGAAATCGGCGGTGCTATAGAAGTTCCAGGCAAGGCGACCGTTGCTCAGATGAGAGCGTTATGGGGTATCGCACTAGGTAAAGGTTGGGATAGAGGGCGGATACAAAAATACTTAGAAATGGAACTGGGAACAAGTATAGAAGAGGAGATAGTTGGAAAAATTGACATAGAGCGTTTATCCGATCTCATAAATGAGATAGATGAATCTTAGATAAAAGAGTAAGCGTAAGCAATGACAGACATTACCACTAAGGACCTTCATCGAACATCGTGCAATATTCATCTTTTTCCGATACACACCGGTTCGGGCAACTCTCACAAATACTTAGTAGTCCGTCCCAAGCTTCTCCTAAGGCGTCCAGCATTTTATTGATAAGTCTATCGCTGAGGAAAGGGAAATATTCCTCTACCAAGTCATATGAAAAATATACTGTCTCTATCTCTCCAGATAACTTTTGCAAAATGATTTTTTTCATTTTCTTGGCGAAGTAAATGGAAAAATCCGCTATTTTCTCTTCATCAATACCATATTTCTTTTCCAATTTGTCACCTAATTTGCCCTTGATAGCGAGGAAGAAACTCAATGCTGATTCATAACAAAGCCAGTTCAGTTTCGTCTTCTCTTGCTCATTGGAATAGAATGAAGTGGGCTTGATTAAGTAATCTCCCAATAGGCCTTCTTCGTCTTCCATTTCTGGCACTCTTTTCATTCCTCCTTCCTTTTTCCTTTTTCTTCTTTCAACGTTTTACTGAAGGCCAAATTTTTCGCTGTCAAGTTCGCCCGTTCGAAATCTTTTTTGGAAATTACTCTTGATACTCCGGAAAATGTGTAATAGTCCTCAAGTGGAACAATTCTTGAAAACAGATAATCCCCCTTGCGAACTTTAAGACGAGGCTTTTTAGCGGTTGGTTTAACAAGATATTCCTTTCCTTCTATTACATCCACAAGAATGAACCCATCACGTAACTTTTTTTGGACAGTAAATAACAGTGATTTTGTTTTTTTCCATCCTAAAAGTATCTCTTTTTCCTTTTCAGTGAGATTCGTATCGGTTTTTATAAATTTCTCCAAAACCGTTTCTCCATCTTTAAATCGCTTTTCTAACATAAACCAGTCAACAAAATCTACAAACTCTTCTTCTGCTTCAAATACTGCTGGATCTCCAAACTTTTTCTTTATTGCTTTTTTAAATTCTTTATTAAACTGCGCGCTATGGGCAAAATCAACCAGCTTGCTCTTTAGTTCCGCCGCCTTCTTCAATATTTCTGAAACCATGGCTATCTTCCCACGTAGATTGCTTTTTACATTGTGAGGCAATGCATATTAAATAGTTATCAACAATCATAAAGTATATAAGTGATAACTAATATTCTTTAGGTGGTGAGTATGGATAATAAAGTGGAAGGTAGAGAGGTAAGCGATCCT
>CAZOEM010000812.1:0-1559 GCA_964578735.1 uncultured Halobacteria archaeon
CTTACACATTTACGACCAACGCTTATTGTAGGTCTTTTTGAAGCGGTAAAAAGGAATTTGAATGCGGGGATTCGAGACATACGGCTTTTCGAAATAGGGAATGTCTTTGTTCACGATGCAAGCAGCACGAAAATTCATGAGCCAATGCACTTAGCCGCTCTCGTATCGGGTGAAGCAAAACACGATGACTGGAGAGGTGAGAACAGACTTCTTGATTACTATGATCTGAAAGGCGATTTGGAAAATCTTTTTGGCAAGACATTGAATAGCGGGCTGGATTTGGGATATGAAAATGTAAACCTCTCATTCCTTGAAGGTATTACATTGACAATAGGCAATGAGAACGTTGGGTTCATTGGTTCAATAAAAAGAAAAACAGCGGAATACTTTGATATTACACCCAATCTCTTTGCATTCGAAATTGACCTTTCCAGTATTCTGAAGTACTCTTCTCTTGACCGCAAATTCATTGCCTTCCCGAAATACCCCTCACTGCTGAGGGATATCTGTTTACTTGTGCCAAATGGAGTCACGCACTCAAGTATCGTTAAGACAATAAATAAAAGTGCAAAAGGAATGATCGAAACAATACATCTTTTTGATACATATAGTAACGAAAAGATTGGATCCCAAGCAAGAAGTTTGACTTATTCCCTGTCCTTCCGTGCGAATGATAGAACACTAAACGATAAGGAAATTAATCTAAAAATGGAGGAAATACTCGAAGCGCTGCATACCGAGCTGGGAATCAAATTAAGGGGAGAGAAACAAAATGATTCAGCTTGAAAGAAAAAACTCAAACTGGCAAAAACTGCAGCAGCGAATTGACGAAACTGTTGAACTTGTCCAGCATTTGAGAAACGAAAAATCATTACTGTCAGAGAAGAATAAGCATCTCGAGCGTGATAAGAAAAAGTTCGCAGAAATCAAAAAAGATATGGAAAGAAGGATTACAGCATTGATTGAAAAACTCAAGAACTTCGAGGAGTAAAATAACTATGTTGGCTCGATCAATAACAATTGGATTTCGTTAAAATGGAAAATAAAAAATCAAGTGTAAGTTTCAATATTCTTGGCGAGGACTATAAGATTACTACAGACTTGGATTCCGAGACAACTTTGCGCATTGCAGAATATGTCAACAAGCAAATAGAGGAAACAGCACAAAAAGTGGGATATGCGTCTTTGACAAAAATAGCGGTTCTCACGGCATTGAACATTGCAAGGGACCTCTTTATTGAAAACAAGAATGCCGAAGATCTTAATGAAAGAATTGCAGACACTTGCACAGGAATAGAAAAAGTATTACGAGGTGAATAATTTTATTCTTGATTATTTTAACGAAGTTTGTTATACTGAACAAACTCGAACGCGATAACCCTACCGTGTTCGTGATGAGCGGTTTGATCTTGAGCCAACACCTGAGTAAAGGGAGCTGGTAGTTACTCTTCGGGAGCATGCCTCTCTTGGAAGTGGTAGCCAGGTAAGAGTTGCGAGGCACCCACCTTATTACTTAGGTTCAGAGAGGACTTCTCACACGGCACAATGGTAGGGTTTTA
>CAZOEM010000813.1:0-1557 GCA_964578735.1 uncultured Halobacteria archaeon
CGCTCAGCGGATCGCCTTTGCCGAGGTCCAGCAACGCGGCGCGGGCGTCGTCGTCAAAGGCCAGCACCCTCGCGTAATGCGGGCTGCCGTCCTCAATCCATCTGATGGTCGCGAGGGCAAAGGCGTCGCTCTTGCCGGCGCGGATTTCGGGATCGCGAAAAAGGGTTCCGTTGATGAGGGCCAAGACGGTCATCGCGCTGCCCTTTCATGGTGAAACGGGACAAGCGGGAAATGCGGGAAATGTTTCCCATTAATTCCCGCCATATTCGGGGGCGGGACCGGGAAAAACGGGACACACTCCTTATAGGAGTGTCCCGGATTTCCCGCCGGTCCGATGGTCACGATGGAAGCCATATGAACCTCCGTCCGTCCCGTTCCTCGGCCATGAGGCGCACGGCCTTGATGGCGTCGGCAACGTTTCTGTTGAAGGCTCTGCGCTGGCGTTCTGCGAGTTTGTCTCGGTCCTCGCCCGGCTCCGCCTGCTCGGCAATGCGCGCATAGACCTTCTTGCGGATCACGTCGTCGTGGACGGCGCGCACGCGGGGACCGTGGCCTTTGAATGTCGAGAATTCTCGCCCTTCTTCCTCGATCGCCTCGCCGGCCATTTGTATCAAAAGCCGCTGCTGCGCCGGGATCGTTTGACGCGCCGGCCCGGCGGCTTTCGGCGTGCCTTCCGTAATGGCGTCGATAACAAGGGTCGAAACCTCGTCGCCGTCCTCGTCGTGACCGACGACGACCCGCGCCAGGGTCAGGTCAAAGACGCGTTCTGACTCCTCGTCCTAGAGCTTTTGCAGCGTCATCGACGATGACAGGCTGCCCTTCGTCCGCTCGCAAATGATTTGCGCGTCTAAGGCGCCGTGAAGGGACGAATGGCCGCGCAAGCGTTGATCGTCCGCAAGGCCAACGTGGTGGACGACGACAACAAGCGCGCCGAAATGTTTGGCCAGCGCTTGGGCGTTGGCGACGTATTGGACCATGCCGGAGCCGTTTTCGTCGCCGGACCCGATCGTTTGCGCCAACGTGTCCAAGGCGATAAGGCCGGGATTGACGCCTTGCGCCTCGATGGACTTTATCAGGCGCTCAAGATCGCCGTTTTCGCTGCCGAGGTTCGGCGCGTCCGAGATGAGAGAAAACGGCAATGGGTTCGGGATGCCGGAATGCGCCTTGACCCAGCCTTCCTTGCGCTTGCGAAGGCCCCTGGCGCCCTCGGCGGCGATATAGACGACAGGGCATTGGGCGCAGCGCAGGCCAGCCCAGTCCCATCCGGCGGCGATATAACAAACGAAGTCTAAGACGACGAAACTCTTGAAGCTCTGCGACTTGCCGTAGATCACGGCCACGCCTTGCCGGGGAAGGAGGCGCTTCACCAACCATTCCTCATGAGCCTCGAACTTGATTTCCTCAAACTTCTCCAGGACGAACAGCTTCGGCGGATCGACGCGCTGCCCCGCCTCGCCCGGCGGGACATAATGCTCGTCGGAAATTTCGCCGGCCGCGCGCGCTTCGGCTATGGCATCGGAAAGCGGGATGAATTCGCCATTGTCGCTCACGCGCGCG
>CAZOEM010000814.1:0-1554 GCA_964578735.1 uncultured Halobacteria archaeon
CACCAGATACCATTTAACACTCGCTTCTTGCGCCGCTTTGATAATAACTTTCCAGTTTAGATTTCCTTCGCCAACCTCCATCATAATCTGTTCATTGTCCTTGATTCCCATATCTTTAAGATGCAAAACAGGAAGCCGTCCTTTCATCTTAAGACACCAGTCCGCCGGGTCTGCTCCGCCATACTGCACCCAATAGGTATCTATTTCTGCCTGGAGATATTCCGGATTACTTTCCGCATAAAGAATTTCCAGACCAATTCTATCGCCATACTTCTTAAACTCTATATAATGATTATGGTAGGCAAGAAAAATCCCGTTTTTCACAAAAATTTCACCAACACGAGTTAATTCGCCAGCAACCTTTTTGTAACCCTCTTCATTGTGCAATTCTTTAGGCAATCCCGGACAGACAACTATGGGGACATCCAACATTTTGTGCTCCTCGATAACCTTCTCCGTCTCCTTAATCAATCTTTCATATGGAGTATGGGTGGAACAGGGATATAAGCCCTCTCCGTCCAAGATTTTTCTTAATTCCCCTGGCTCTATCGGTCCCAGACCGGAAAGTTGAACTACGTCATAACCTATTTTCTTAACTTCTTTTAAGGTTTTTGCAATATCCTCAGACGTTTTCAGATAATCCCTTAAAGTATACAACTGCGCACCAATTACACTCTTTTCCATAAATTTTCTCCTTCGGGCTTGATGAATCAAGCCCCTACAATTAAATTAAAGCATGTCTCAAGATAAAAAGAATTGCAAGAATATAGAGCAACCCCTTACCTCAAAAAATCAATGGTCAATGTTTCATCGCATTGAGAAAACCATTGTTTGTTAAAAACGTCCTTCGCCGTATTAGCAGTAAATAAGGTCATCATAATTTTATCGCGGTAAACCCGGAAAAGTTTAAACCGATGAGGAACCTCTACTAAAGCCGCAGTAGAGATAAAATTAATGCCATACTTTTTCCAGTGAAAGTTAGTGTGGCAATGACCGGATAAAACTAACGTGACATTGGGGTAATTTCTCAGGATTTTTAGAATTTCTCTATTACGGGGCATAAACAGTTTAATCCGCAAACATTTTTCAATCAACCAGAGTACAAAATTGCCGACAATTAAATGATGCGTGGCAAGAATGGTTGGTCTCCCCGCATTTTCGGATAAATCCTTTTTTAACCAGTTTAGTTCCGCATCATCTGGATAAACACTTAAAATAACAATATGCCAATTCTGGCAGTCAAATGAATAGCATCTCTGACCAAAAACTTTGACATAATTGGAATGAGAATGGGCTTCCCCATCATTATCCCCCATTAAAGGATCGCAGGAACAATTTAATTTTGCTAATAACTCTTTAGCATCTTTTAAGTTGGATAATTGGCCGCATTCAGTAATATCCCCGGTATGGATGAGAAAGTCAGGTCTTATTTTTTGATTAATGTATTCCACCGTATTCTGCAAAATGGAAAAGGAATTAGCGCTATCTCTCCAGTGGAATCTACGTCTTCCGATGTGGAAACAAATTCTGGTCAGTAAGTGCAGAGGTTTTTCA
>CAZOEM010000815.1:0-1550 GCA_964578735.1 uncultured Halobacteria archaeon
ACTCAAATGTGGGAACAATTATTAAAAGCAAAATCAACTATTTCAATAAATATGAAAAAAATACTTGACAAATGTGCAATTTACCTTTATATTGTTGATATGAATATTAATAATATGGAGGTGACAATGATTACGAAGTGTCCGTTTTGCGGTGGAGCATTAGAGATAAGAGAATTAAGCTGTAACAGATGTGGTGTTAAGATACAGGGGAAGTTTCCCTATTCTGCGTTTTTTCAACTTTCACCCGAACAGATGGAGTTCGTGCAGATTTTCCTGAAATCAAGAGGAAACATAAAGGAAGTTGAAAAGGAACTTGGAATATCTTATCCTACGGTTCGAGCAAGATTGAATGATATTCTAAAAAGCCTTGGAATGGAGGCAGAAACAGAATCGTCGCTCAAGAGGGAAGAGGTGCTCGATGCTCTGTCAAGGGGAGAAATAGATGCTGCCGAAGCAGTAGGGCAGTTGAAGAAACTCTGAGACCAAAGCACAAGTCACAAGAACACAAGAACACAAGAGCACATGAGCACAAGGCACAAAACCCAAAAAACACGAAATTAGGAAAATGGAAATTAAGAAAATGCGATTGCTTCGAAAGAAATACAAGAAAAATTCTCGCAATGACGAACTAAACAAACCAAAGAAACTAAATAATTACGGAGGGAGGTGAATAAGATGAACGAGAAGATGAGGATTTTGAAATTGCTTGAGGAAGGAAAGATAACCGCCGAGGAAGCAGAAAGTTTGCTTAGAGCACTCGGAGAAGGGAAGAAAAAAGATGTATCTTCCGATTTTGTTAGGAATATCATGGATGGTGTGTCAACTATTGTGGGAGAAACAATAGGAGGCGTATTTTCCTTCACCAATGGCGGCGAAAAGGAAATAAAAATGGAAAAAGGTGACGAGTTATTCCTTAAATCGGTTGGTTCTTCCATTAATTTTTCCACACATAACAGCAACGAGTTCAGTATGAAGTCCGGTAGTGGAGTAATAAAAACCGGGAAAGAGGATGGGAAAGTTGTTATAAAGGTTGTTGGCGGGAGTGCTGAGTTAATATGTCCTCTCAGTATACCTGTATCAGTCAAGGATGTTGGAGGAAATCTCGAAGGTTCATGTCCAAAAGAGTTTTCTTTGAAGCAAGCGGGAGGTTCTGCAAAACTATTTTTCAACGATATCAGTAATGTTGAAATAGATTCAAAGGGGAGTACAATCAAGCTTTTTCTTGGTGACTGTGATATTGCCTTTGACATAACGGCACCGCACGGCAACATAGATTTTAATATTCCGGCTGAGTTTGAGATAAAAGAGGAAGAGAGAGCAAAAGGGAAACTTAAAAAAGGGAAAGGAAAACTTGTGATACGCGCAGCATATGGAGATGTATCTATTCTGTCTAAGAAGAAAGAGGAGCAGAAAAATACATAAGAAAGGAGAAAAAATGACATATAGAATATGGGGACCGGTTATGCTGATTATCCTGGGCATACTTTTCTGGCTCGGGAAATTCGGTTTAATCAATTTTTATTGGAGTAGAGATTGGCCGGTAGTCTTGA
>CAZOEM010000816.1:0-1549 GCA_964578735.1 uncultured Halobacteria archaeon
GCGTTTTTGATTAAACTTTTTTAAAAAGTTTAATAGTAGCGATGATGTCGGTGCCTGTGAATGGCTGGTAACAGCCGGGAGGATAAAACGCGGACTATGCGAAGGGGTCCTGCTTTGGCGAAACGGAAGGACAGGTGAGATAGATGCACAAATCAAGTAGGAAATCGGCGAAGGTATTTTCAGGAGAAAGACGCCACGCTGATTGCCGAAATGGTTTAGGGGTTGAGTTTCATATGGAAGTGGGACACTCTTGTATGTGAAAGGAGTGTCTAAAATGAACAAAAAGTTATTAATATTTAAACGTAAGAAGGCAAAAGAACTACACGAGGAAGGCAGGAGTAACCGCGAAATAGCATGTCATCTACTGGCAAGCAAAAACAGCGTGGGTAAATGGGTGCAGATGGATGAAAGCGAAATATCAAGCGACAACAGAGGCTGGTAAAAGGGAAAATCAAGAAAATACACGCCTGAAACAAAAACGCAAATTATAAAAATAAGAAAAGACTTGGAGAAAGAAGACAGTTATTTTATCGGTTCAAAGGTGGTAAAGGAAAATTATGAAAAGCAGACTGGCGAAAAACTCTCAATGTCCTATGTAGATCGTGTGTTGAAGGAGGCGGGAATGGTGAAAAGTCCGGAAAAGAGGAGAAAGGGGCGGAGCAAATACATGAAATATCCTGTATATACGCTGACCAAATTAGGCAAAAGCATGATGAGCATTGATTTTATCGGTCCGTGGTATCTCAAAGGCTCTGACAACAGAATTAATTTTCTCTCTTGCAAATACATCCGACCGGAAAAGAGGGGTATGGTAACAAGAATTGGGGGACAGACTACTGAAGAGACGATAACGGCATTGAAAGAAATCTTGAAGACGCACCCCATCCCGGAAATATTGAAAATAGACAACGATTCCGCATTCGGGGCTAATTTGCCGCACGAGAGGCACATTGGCAAACTTGCATTTTTCCTGCTTAATTTGGGCGTTTATCCTTTGTACGTAGCTCCGAGAACCCCGTGGAATAATGGGCAGGTGGAAGGATTTAACAGCGTTTTTTCAAAGAAATTCTGGAATAAACTGCAATTCAGCGATGAACAGGAGATTGACATCCAGATCAAGGATTTTAATGTCGCTTATGAGAAATATTCGCGGTTAGTTTCAAATAATCCAGAACGCAAAGAGACGGACATTATGTATATAACTGATTTCAAGGGCGTGAATTTTGGAAATAAGTGTGTCAAACAATTCAAGGCGGACAAAATCTATTTTTTGCGGATTGTGAGGCGAAAGAACGATAAAGGCAGTGATACAGAATACGGATTCATTGACATTCTGAAGCATGAGATAAAATTGCCAAAAGACCTGATCAACTTGTTCGTATTTTGTGTTTTGAATCTTAAATCAAAACTTCTTAAAGTTAATATCGAGCTGGATGATGGGTCTTTGAAAGTGGTAAAATCCATTGCATTCGTAATAAGAAATGTTATCTATGATCAAGCATAGTTAATAACATAAAGGTATGTCCAAGTGTCCCACCTTTATTTGAAA
>CAZOEM010000817.1:0-1549 GCA_964578735.1 uncultured Halobacteria archaeon
CAGAATAGTTTATGTCAAACTGGTTATCTCTTGCAAACGCCCTCTCATAGGGACCAATGCAGACATAATCCACACCATAGTCCTTAATAAGTGCATAATTCCCCCCGAACATTGCCATTTCATCTCTCTTCCTTTCGTTGATCATCGTCCAGTTTATGCCATGAGACCACAGCCACCCCTCGTAACCCATCACTCGCGGCCTTCCTGACAGCGCGGGTATAGGGTGATTATGCGCGCTTCCGGTTAAGAACACTGCATCGGATGCCGTATTCTCTCGCACCCAGTCTGCAATTTCTGTCTCTTCTTCTGTCCAAATCACGTAGCTATCCTCCACCATTGCTACGTGTGTTACGAAGCCAAAAGAAGTAGAAGCGATGATCAAAATAGCGAGCGATACGATAGCGAGCGATTGTAAAAGCCTTTTATTAAAGTCTGTTACCAATTTTATCGCCAAGGGTGCCATCATTGCGCTCAGTGCGAGCCAATATATGAATATCTTATAGTTGTCAAAATACCAGGGTTGGAATTTCACGAAGTTCGCAATGACGAAAAGGAGTAAAAAAGGCAGATAAAATAGTCTTGCTTTCTTATCTGCTTTTAAAAATCCTAAAGAGAGGAGGATGATGAGCCCGCCTGCATTGAGCGCCCAGAACATTTGCAGTACCGTGATGGTTTTTGCGATAGAAAAAACGGTGGTGGCGATGGATGACCAATCAAAGCCCATTATCATGTTTCTGTTCCCTTCTGTCCAACCGGGGAAAGGGAGGACGAAGAAATCTCCTGATACGCCTGTTCTTATGCACATTATCTGCGGTAACGAAAGGAGAATTAGCGGCACGAGTAAAGAAATGATACCCCACAAATTGCGGGTTTTTATACTCGCAACAGCAGAAAGAAATAGCGCGACAAAGGCAGTGACCATAAATGAATGTGCGTGTATGTACGGCAGCAAGCCGATAAGCACACCGGCAAGTATTAATTCCCTATATGCTTGTCTCTGTGTATCCAATTCATCCGTAAATAATGCGTGTAATAGTAGAATATAGACGGCAAAAGAGATACCCATACCGATCATCGCCGTTCTTTGTGGCATTAATACTGCGTACATCGGGTTCAGAAAGTGGATGTTAACGGATTGAAGATTTAGTGGGAAGCCGGCGAAGATGAAGATAAACGTAGCTAATAGCCCCACTTTCTTTATGCCCGTCAATCGGTAAGCAAGAAAGAAAAACAGACCAAAGAAGGAAAGTTGAAATAAAATGTTTGGGATGATAAGAGAACACCGGAGGTCCAAACCGCCTTTCATTAATACCGCGGAATAGAAATCCATGAGAAATGGATAGTGCATCTCGGTGTGTAAAAACTGTGGATAATTCAGTGGGAAGGATAAATCCGCTCGGTAAACAAAAGCTGTAATGACTGAGGTATGGAACGGATAATCGGCCCAAACAGTGTGAAATGCGTATAGGTTGCCCGCGTAATCCGGGCGAAAAACACCGTATACGTTCATAAACGTCAAATAAAGCAGAATGAGCATAAGAAAAGAAAG
>CAZOEM010000818.1:0-1541 GCA_964578735.1 uncultured Halobacteria archaeon
TTATGGTAATTTCTCCCTCAATGAGCTCACCATCTTCAGGAGAAGTTGAGAGTATCTTAGGCCCCTCCCCTAAGGATCTCCGCATTGAAAGAAATTGATCACGTGGAGAAAGGGTCATCCAGTTGAAATCACCAACTATATTAATCCCTACTCGCTCATAAGCGTGTTCTGCAAGCCCATCGCAACGGTAAGTATTGGGACCTTTGTATCCTTCAAAGAAATCATACTTTTTTCCCTGCTGTTCTCTAACAAACTTAACAATTGCTATTCTTTGGTCAATAGATGGGAATTTAGTGCCAGCTCCCCAGAAGGTTCCTTCAGCATAGAAATTAGTTAAAGGTACTTCCCAAACTCCTGAAGGATGATCTTTTCCGGGAGCTTCAACGATGTTTTGATTTATAGGATTCGCTGGATTATCCGGTTCAAGCCAATCACAATAGATACCTGTGTGCCCAAAATACACCACTCCTGTTCGAAAAATAAGATCTCCTTTCTCGCACAATCCGAAGCTGTTGGCACCGAAAAGTGAAAGAGTTAGATATAAGAAGCCATTTATTATTAATATTCTAATCCTTTTCATTTTCGACCCCTCTTAGTAAAACTTTAGCCTTTTCTCTAATTTCCGGACTTACAGATCTCCCTCTTAAGGATAATCTCCTTAATTCTTCTATAGCCTCAGGAGTACCGATCTCTTTTAATGCATCAAGGGCTCTCATCTTTCTGCCTTCCCATGCTGCGCTTCCTAATGCATCAGTCTCCTTACGCTCTATTAAGAACTTATATGCTTTATTATCTTCAGTCAATGCTAAACCTTTAGCTGCAAGATATTGCACAAATGAATCCTTGTCATTTTCTACAATGCGTATTAAAGTATCAACAACTTCTTCCCCTCCAATTCTACCCAACTGCTCTGCGACGAAAGCCCTAATTTTCTTATCCTTCAATAAGGAGAACATTCTAGGAATTGCAGTCTTATCTCCTATATTACCTAAAGCTCTAACCATAACTATCCTTAGGTTCACATCTTTACTTTTTTCAACGTGTTCAAGCAATATATCTACTCCTTGTTCATACTTAAGATATCCTAAAGGTCGCGCTGCTTGTGCCCTTAGTTCCTTTTCATCTTTAAAAATAGCTAATAGGTATTCACCTATTAGCTTACCCTTAAAAGTATCACCTGTTTTCGGAACCTTATGCATACATTCACCCCGAACACTTTTATTATCACTTTTGTCAAGTATTATTTTCATCATCGCATCTTTAGCTTCTTTTAATTCTAAATTCCCAATTATCTCTGCAATCAACGTTCTAAACTTCCAATCATTTCCTTTGTTTGCAAGACCTTTTATCAAAAGTTCAGAATCAACATGTTCCTTCCCTAAAACCTCAAGTAAAATAAAAGATTGTGGAAATGTACCAAAACCAGCAGACTCAAGATCAGGCATTGCAGAGCACACCAATTCCATTTGAATGAGAGTAACCTTTGTCAACGTTTTAGTGAAAGGGAGTGACAGCGTTTTAGTAACCTTGCTGGTAAATTG
>CAZOEM010000819.1:0-1539 GCA_964578735.1 uncultured Halobacteria archaeon
TCAGAGAACATTTAAATACCTGGCGGATAAATTAAGTTAAATTCGGTGAAAACAATGCCCTTTGCTGATTCAAGAAACTTTTCCTCCTTTGCATTTAATATGGGATACTGAGTAAGAATATTTTTTCCTTCTAAATTTCCGCCAATCCTCACCCTTGAGTAGTCCTTATCAAAACTACCCATTACGACCCCCCTCTTTTCATTATTTATCGATTGCTCGAGTGAAAAGAGTTCGGATGAAATGTTGGCTACATCTTTTATATCGAAATTTGCACTAATACCTTTCCCTATTCCAGGATTTTTTATATCAATATCGCTAGGTAGTTGCCTTGAATAATGGTCATTTGAAAATAGGAAGTAAGGAATGATATCCGCCCAGTCACCGTACTTCAAAATGGATTCGACACGGAGTTCATTTCTTACTATTTTGGATTCGAAGTTCTCTGCATTCAGCTTATTGACTGACGCTTTTTCTTTTATGTTAAATGTAATCTTTGATGAAGGGTTAAAACCGAGATTAAAGAATATATTTGTGGCGGTTTCTTCTTTTGAAAGGGTAGTATTTTTACTTGAACTCTGGAAAGCATCCATTCTGAGGGAAAACATATTTTTGGTTTGAGTCGGAAGGAAGAAACTCTGGGAGTAGGAAGAAATATCGTTGTAATGATGAAAAAAGAACTGATATTGTGAAGGGAAAAGTTTCAAAGGAAGAAACAAAATGCCAAGAGGGATTGCAAATACTGATATGGTTATCAAAAGGATTTTCATTTTTGATTCAATTTTTCTGAATTTCTTGCTTAATGAGGTTAGATATATTTGCCATTTGTTCTACCGAGAGATCTGTTGGTCTTGCATTCTCACGAATTTCGGATTTCTCCATAATTTTAGTTATTTCTTTCTTTTGTATATCGAAAGCGGAACTCAAGCAGTTAGTCAATTTCCTTTTTCTTTTCTGCAGAATCAAATCCAGAGTTCTGAAGAAGAACTTTTCATCATTCGGTTTCATATTATTGTCTTTTCTTGGAGACAGGAGTACTGAAGTTGAGGTAATTCCTGGTTCAGGATAGAAAAAACTTGATGGAATATCGAATAACTTCCGAGGTTTGAATCTGTAGTGCGCATAATATGTCAATCTGCTGGCACTACTTTCTCCTGGTTTAGTAAAGAGTATTTGAGCAACTTCCTTTTGCAGTGTTAGCACACAGGATGAGATAGAGCTGGTCGTGCATAAATTTATTAGAAGTTTCTTTGCACCTCTATATGGAGGATTTGATACGAATTTTATCTTTGCTTTGTCTATCCTGTATTGGCTTCTGGTGAGTTTGAAGAAGTCATTCTCTATTATGTGAAAATTCTCGAATGAGGAGAATCGGTCCTTCAAAAATCCTACAAGCTTTTTATCTATTTCGATAACCAGCAGGTCTGCGCCTCTTTTTAGTATTTTTTCTGTGACCATACCCATACCCGGACCAAACTCTACGACAGAATCCTTTGCTGAAACATCCGCAGCATTGACGATTCTTTCCGCAATACTGTCGCT
>CAZOEM010000820.1:0-1534 GCA_964578735.1 uncultured Halobacteria archaeon
AAGATTTTCTTTTAGCACAGGTTTTCTTTTGTAAAAAGAAAAAGTGTATTGATGTGCGCGTGATGTTTAACGGAGAAGAAGCAAAAAGAAAAGGGTTTTATTATGTGAGGTTGTAATATAGGGATAGAACACAATGACAAATAGTTATACCTGATTTGAACCAGAGGTTTAGACCAACTCGGGAGAGCCAGATTGTTCTCTCTAAGGGAGTAAGTGATATTTGCAATGAAAATAGTTGAAGACATAAAGAGAGCTGCATCTAAAAAGCGTTATAATATTACTTTGCATGCAAGAGAGGAGATGAGCCCAAAAGAAGACGATATATCGGAAAGAGAGTTGATTGAAGCAATATTGAATGGAGAAATAATAGAGGAGTACCCCAATGATAAGCCATTTCCAAGTTGTCTCATATTTGGGAGAACAAAGGAAGGAAGACCGATACATGCGGTCTGTGCGTATTCAAAAGAGGATAACATAACAATAATTATAACTACCTACGAACCAAGTATAAATATGTGGCTAGATTATAGAAAGAGGAGGGTTTGAATGATTGTATCGAGGTGTGCGATATGTGGAGGAAAAGTTGAAGAACGAGAGATCAGCGAAGAGGTAAAAATCAGAGACGACTTTGTGGTAATAGAGAATGTCAGAGCGGGTGTATGTGTAGAATGTGGGGAGCGATATTATCCCCCCGGGGTTGTGGATAGACTTAGAGGCATTGAGAGAAGCCTGATGGATCGGGAGAAATTAAAGAGATTGGATGTAATAGGAAGTACCTACAGGCTGAGGTATGATGCCCCCTTCTAAATGCATGAAATTTGAGATACCAGTAAATCTACAAGACTTTGTGAGAGAACATGAACCACAAAACCGTCTGCATCGTTGGATTAGGCTACGTAGGCTTACCGTTAGCGAAGGCGTTCTCAAAGCACCTCAAGGTAATCGGCTACGACATAGAAGAAAAAAAATAAGAGAGCCAAACCGCCACAACAAAGAAGAAAACATAGAATACACTTCAGACCCGGCACAGATAAAACTGGCAGATTTTGTTATTATTGCGGTGCCCACACCAGTAACGAAATCGAATCTAAGGAGCCAGACTTGCGATATGTCAAATCCGCCGCTGAAACTGTCGGCAACAATCTAAAGAGCGGTGCCACAGTGATATTGGAGTCTACCGTTTATCCTGGCGTTACAGAAGAAGTTGTCGCTCCCATAAAAATTTTAGAACGAGAATCAAAGATGAATTGCGGTATTGACTTCTACATTGGTTATTCTCCGGAACGGATAAATCCCGGTGATGAAGCGCATGAAACAAAGGAGTTAGGTTATCTAATTTATCACCATCAAGTGATCCTATCTGGGCAAGCAATTTAGTAAGGTGATGGGTGATAGGTAACGAGTATAAAAATGAGGATTCAAAAGGATTTGGATTGGATGCATGGAAGAGTATGGATTTGGTGGATAACATTTATAAAGTTAAGTTACATTAAAAATAATAGGATAGGGGGTGAAAGGAACGTATGAATATTTC
>CAZOEM010000821.1:0-1532 GCA_964578735.1 uncultured Halobacteria archaeon
CATGGATGGACGCGGCCAGCGCCGCATCATCGCCGGCCATCGCAGCGCCCCCGCGCCGACCAACAGCCAGACCTGCCGCCACGGTCCGCCGTCCGGCCGGTCCGGTGAGGTCGTGGCACTCCGTTCGTTGGCATTCTACGACGCCGTCGGCAAACGCCTGGCGGCCGACGGGGCGGGCGTATGATCGCCGGCGCCCTGGCGGACAACCCGGTCGAGCGCATCCGGCACAACCTCGTCGGCCTGCGCATGCCTCGCGCCCTGGAAGCGCTCGAGGCCATCATCCAGCAACTTGAGCGCGGCCAGGTCAGCGCCATCGAGGCGATCGACACGCTGCTCGCCGAGGAGATCGCCGTGCGCGAGGGGCGCCGCATCAAGGCCGCGCTGCAAATGGCCCGGCTCGCCACCATCAAGACGCTGACCGGCTTCGACTTCTCCTTCCAGCCTTCGCTCGACCGCAACCGCATCATGGCCCTCGCCAGTCTCGACTTCGTCGACAAGCGCGAGGTCGTCCATTTCATCGGCCAGTCCGGCACGGGAAAGTCGCACCTGGCCATCGCCCTCGGCGTCGAGGCCATTCGGGCCGGGCGCAGCGTCTACTTCTGCCCCCTGGCCGACATCATCGACAGCTTGGCCAAGGCCGATCGGGAAGGACGCCTGCGCGAGCGGATCCGCTATCTCTGCCGCACCCAGCTGCTGATCATCGACGAGATCGGCTACGTCACGCTCGGGGCCGCCGCCGGCAACCTGTTCTTTCAGCTGGTCAACGCGCGCTACGAGCGCGGCGCCATGATCCTGACCTCCAACCGCGGCTTCGCCGAATGGGGCCAGGTCTTCGGCGATCCCGTCATCGCCACGGCCCTGCTCGACCGGCTGCTGCATCATGCCGTCGTCGTCCACATCGAAGGCTCCAGCTACCGCATGCGCCAGCACGCCGACCTGTTGCCGCCGGTCCAGCCCTCCACTTCCCTCCCGGATGCCCAGCCCAAACGGCGGGGTAGACCGCCCAAGGCAGCCGCCAGCACCCCAGATGCCGGCTGAGCAAAGGCGTGCCGGCAGATCTCGCTTGTCAGGCGTTACGTAACGGGGATCAATACATGCCGACTGACCCACCCGAGGGCGATGCGCATCCGCTCAGCAATGCTGAACGCCAGGCCCGCTACCGCGCCCGCCGGGCCGAACAGGCCGGCCCAGCCATCCGCTATCGTCGCCCCGTCGATCGCAGAACTCGGCCGCAGCGCTGGCACGATGCCGTCGCCGAGCTGCTCGCCTTGCAGGTCGATTACGCCGCATGGGCCAACGCCTTGCCGGATGCCCTCCGCGATACCGCAACTGCCGAGGCTTTGCAGGCCATCGTCGATCTCGACCTGTCAGAACTCGAATGCATCAAGCCCCCACGCGGATACGGACGCGACTGAACCACAACGAAGTGAGGAGTTTTCGTCCGCCCCTTCCGGGGAAAATTCATCCGCCGTTGACACCTGCCACGCCACCAACCTGGCACGCGAGCGGGGCGTGAAGCTGAAGCCCCGGCT
>CAZOEM010000822.1:0-1523 GCA_964578735.1 uncultured Halobacteria archaeon
TTCTTGGTCAATCTTCCCTTTGGTTTGTAATCCTTTGGTATAACAAATTCTTCACACATAGACAACCTCCTATTCTAATTATATAATATATGCAATTATATAAAAAACTTTTCCCGTCGGAACCAGCGGGCTTTGGGTGGAACCCTGTACCGACCTCAAGCAGACTCCCAACACGACCTCTTAGAATTATCTCGCCTCCTGTCGGATGCGTACTACGCGAAAGGATTTTGAGCAGCGTGGACTTACCTGCACCGTTTCTGCCAATGATGCCTACCACTTCGCCCGGATACGCCTCGAAAATGAGTAGATGTGTAAATGAGTTGGTGAGTGAATGAGTGGGCGTGGAGATGGGTGGGTGAGAGGATGAGTAGATGAGAGGTTAAAAGTGTTCATCGGTGCCTCGTTTCTTATCCTTGTCTCCATTTTCATCTTCTCTACTCTGATGGCGTTGCCATCAGAGGTTGAATTGTTGAGTGGTTGAGATGTTGAACAGTTAGAATTATTCATCGGTTCCTGTTTTCTTATTAAATTATCCTTTTTCAAAAACTATAAGCGAAAATAGTAAAGCTATGACCCAAAAAGTTCTTTTTCTATCCTCATATACTGAAACCTTTTTATATTAGCAGTATTAATCCTTTATTTAATCAAACAAAAATAGGGGATATAGAAAAGGGGGATAAAAAAGAATACTGAGACAAAAGGTATAGAAAACAAATAGTGCCCCTTACGCAGTGCGAAGCGTTTTGATCTGATATGTGGTGAAAATCCACGAAGGGGCTAAAGAAAGAAGAAGAGACAGCGCCAAGGACGGGCGCTTTTAAAAATTTAGGAGGTGAAAAAGGAAAAAAATGAAAAACGAAAAGCTGAAAACAAAAGCGATGGCTTTTGCGATTTGCGTGGCGATGTTAGTGGCTATGTGCGGAATAGTATCAATCGCTTCGAACGAAAATGCGGCTGATTTAGACAACAGTGGTATTATAGGAGACGAAAAATCTATCGATGTGCCCTCACCCTCAGTACCATCTGGGGAAATAGGAGTCAAAGGAAGAACAGAAACCGTAACCTTTCCATCATCAAGTGACACATATGATATCTATTATTATCCCTATTGGTGGCATGTTGGCGATAAAGTTTATGGAGACAGAACATTGTCATTACAGCCTGTAGACAAAGTTGACATGAGCTTGCAGATATCCAACAATGTTCTAAACGGCGGTGGTCATTGCGATATGTTCCTGTCTATAGATGGTGTAAATGTAGGCACATGGCAAGTTCTTGAAGGAGATACAGTAATTGCGGAAACATTTGAATTTGCTCCTATAACGGGTCCAACGTACAGCATAAAAATCGAAGAAACAAATCAGGTCGAACCTGGTAAAGGAAGTGTTGTATTAGCTCCCGATGTTTCAACTATAACTTTCTACGAGGCTTGCCCCGCTGAGAGTGCGGTTTATCAGGCGGGTGTTCCTGATCCTGAGGGGATTCTGGATCCTCTAAGAGAACTGAGAGACGGCTATCTTAGG
>CAZOEM010000823.1:0-1521 GCA_964578735.1 uncultured Halobacteria archaeon
TTGTCTTTTTCTCTCGCTATTACATAATATTTAAATAGGTGGACATCTTTGCCGCAAGAGATGCATTTTACCTTTCTCACCCAGAAATAATACATCACATCTGCTTCTTTACCGCACTGCGGACATTTAGTTTTGTAGTATTGCTTGATTTTGTCTGCAACATTTTTTTGAAGGTCCCCGATTGCTCTTTTCAAATCATGAATGTCTACCTCTTCCAATTCTTTCTTCACCGTCCACCATGCAACTGGATTTATATCAATACCAATTACTTTTGCACCCAACCTATTCAGCTCAACAAGTGTAGGACAGCCGCCCATGAAAGGGTCAAGAACTATTTTGCCTCTTAAGTCGTTCTTTTGAAGATAATGGTGCCAAACTTCTTCTGGGTCATCTGTGTTCAAAAAAGTAGATAATCCAATGGTTCTGAAGGTAGACCCCAACCTCGGAGCCCACCATTTATGAAGCGAGTATATCGGCCTATAATTTTGTCTTGAACTTGCTTCTGCCTTCGCAATCGGTGTTAATTGTTCTAACGGGAAATTATCCTCGATAGCCATTTATTCTCCTCCCTCCTGCTTTTTTGTTTCCCATTCTTCGTCTAATCTCTTTTGTGTGTAGTCCTTTCGCAGTTTATTGATGTACTCTGCGCCCACTCTCTGAAAAGCTTGTATCGCCCTTGTATGCTTGTAATTTGGAATCTTGAATTTTATTTTGTCCTGTTGGTATTCTATGTATTTACCCATTATGTCACTTTCTGATGCCACTTCCATCACTCGTTGAAATTTTTTTATGACTTTCTCTCTAATCTCCGTACCCATTACCTCCCAATGAGGAAAAATATCAATTATAATATCCTTCAAATCGATTTCGAATTCTTCGCTTTCATTGGCATATAACGTTGAAAGCAATCTTTGAAGTATTTGATCCATTATAATATGATCCGGGCTTTCTCTACCGACCGGGTATAGATATTGAGGGGCTTGGTCTAAACGAATTGTTATTGGGAACATTTCATTTAATTCTGTTCGGCTAAATGCATTAGCAATTTTTTCTATTTTCACTAAACCAATTTCCAGAGTTGGAAACATACTTCCCCATTGATGTAATGTGGCAAGAAATGTTCCACCATTCTCATAAGATGAAACTAGTGTAATATCGTGGGTTAAATGTCGGGGATTTGTAGTGCTTATACCCCAATCAATCAAATCTTCTTTTTTCACATCAATATATCTCTCAATCTGGTCTTTTTTCAATTTACTGGTTTTACATTCTACCACCAGCGAATGGTTGTTGTTTTTATCTGTCAGTACAATATCTGGCGACACTTTTTTACCTTTGGAGTTGAGAACTTCGTCCCATTCTAAAATATCTACCTCGTAACCAAGTGTATGAAGAGAGTTAGGAAAACCAGAAGTGCCAGTAGAATTTGCCAACCCCATTATGCAGCATATTAAAACCCTGTGTTTCTCATCGGGGACTAACTCAGAAAAGTTCGCCATATTCCACCCCCTCTAATTTTGC
>CAZOEM010000824.1:0-1521 GCA_964578735.1 uncultured Halobacteria archaeon
CGATTCCCTTAGCTTGAACAATATTCTCTGCATTTTGAAAACCGCAAGTGTCATAAAGCTTCAGTGGAATTCCATGCACATTTATCCATCCCTCAATAATATCTCTCGTCGTCCCGGGAATCGGTGTAACAATAGCGCGCTCTTCGAGTAAAAGTGCGTTTAAGAGCGAGGATTTTCCAACATTTGGTCTCCCAATAATAGCAGCACTGATGCCGTCTCGCACAATACTTGCCCGTCTTTCCTCATCTATTATCCCGGTAATTTCACGGAGAGCCGTTTTTATTTTTTCTGCTAACTTCTTGGTCTTTAAACTCGAAACATCCTCATCGGCAAAATCAAGGGTAAGTTCTATGTTCTTTAAGACAGATAATAGCACTTCCTTCAACTTCCCAAGTTTATGAGAAAGCACACCATTTAGTTGAGCAAGTGCGCTTTTAAGTCCCTTTTCGGTTTTTGCTCTGACAATGTCGAGAACCGCTTCTGCTTGCATCAGGTCCAGTTTTCCATTTAAATAAGCTCTCTTTGTAAACTCTCCCCTCTCTGCCATCACAGCACCTGTCTTTATTGATACAGTAAGCACTCGCTGTGCTGCAACCATTCCTCCGTGACAACTGATTTCCACAACATCTTCTCCCGTGTAACTTCTGGGAGCCCGCATAACGGTAAGTAGAACTTCGTCAACCTCTTCTCCTGTTTCAGGCTGGATTATACTTCCGTGTATTGCCTTATGTGTCTCAAGTTTTTCCGGTAAAGCCTTACCCCTAAAAATTTGTGCTGCAATATGCACGGCATCTTCGCCACTTATTCTTATAACAGCTATTCCACCAACTCCAGGGGGAGTGGAAATTGCAGCTATGGTATCAGGAAATTTCATTTTTTTCAGGTTGTACTACCACCGCTGTTTCTTTTTTCTCATTTCTATGAATAATATACTGCTGCAAAATTGACAGGAGATTGTAAATAAGCCAGTAAAGAACTATCCCTGATGGCAATCTGGAGAAGATAAAAACAAGAAATATGGGCATAAAGTAAGTCATTGCCTTTTGTTTTGGGTCCGTTACGGTAAATTTCTGCTGGAAAAACATGGCAATTCCCATAAGAACTGGAAGCACATAGAATGGATCTTTCATTGACAGGTCTTTGATCCAGAAAACAAACGGAGTCCTTCTCAACTCAATAGTACTGCGAAGAACAGCATACAGTGCAAAGAAGACAGGCATTTGAAATATTAATGGAAGACAACCTCCCACGGGATTCACCTTGTTCTGACTATATAGTTTCATAATTTCTGCATTCATTCTCTTTGGTTCATCCTTGAATTTTTTCCTTATTGCTTCCATTTTGGGCTGTAATTTCTGCATTTTGTGCATCGATGAAAAACTTCTGATTGTCAGAGGGAAAAACACTACCATCATCATCGTCGAGAAGATGATTATGACGATACCATAGTTCGCTATGACCTTGTGAATTCCAATAAATATGAAAAATATTACTTTGCTAATTGGGGCAATCCACTGCCAG
>CAZOEM010000825.1:0-1519 GCA_964578735.1 uncultured Halobacteria archaeon
ATATTCGAGGACAATCACAACTTTACGGGGCGGGATTTCGTCTCGCGGAAAAAGATAACCTCCGCGATGTCGAAATTACGAAAGTGAATAAAAGGGCACCAAACTGTCCAAATTGTGGAAGAAAAATGACATTCGTGTGTTATGAGAAGGGACCTCCGACAGAAAACGAAGTTTTTGGATGCAAATTATCTGATTGGAACCACCCCCTGCTTAGCAATAGCTAACAATTGATTTGCACCCGAAGGGTGCTTTCTTGAAAAGGTTTTTTGTAAAAAGAAAGCGTGGTAAAAATGACCGAGAAAAAGAAATATGTCGTGTATGAGAAGAAGCAAAATGTAGCGACGGTAATACTCAACCGCCCAGGATCACTGAACGCACTGAACACCGATTTATTAACGGAGCTGCTAGATTCGCTGCAGGATGCGGAAGCCGATTCCGAGGTGCGAGCAATTGTGATAACAGGAGCAGAAGAAGCTAAAGCTTTCTGTGCTGGTGCGGATATAGAAGAGCTACTTGAGAAAAGTCCCCGGGAAGCAAGCGAATGGTCACAGTGGGTTCAGGGGATTTTAACACATATGGAAAAGCAGAAGAAACCGGTAATAGCAAAGATAAACGGGTTCTGTTTAGGTGGTGGGTTAGAACTTGCAATGGCTTGTGATTTCCGGATTGCGTCCGAAAAAGCAATATTCGGTCAGCCGGAGATAAACCTGGCAATTATTCCCGGTGGCGGGGGTACACAAAGACTAACGAGGTTGATCGGCAAGACAAAAGCGATGGAGATGCTGATGACCGGCGACTATATAGCGGCAGAAGAAGCTTTTCTGTTATCGCTTGTGACTGATGTCGTGCCGGCGGATAAGCTTGATGCTGCTGTTGATATGTTCATAAAAAAACTGCTTTCAAAAAGTACTGTTACGCTCGGTATAATAAAGGATGCCGTGAACAGGGGTATAGAAATGGACCTGGAGCATGCATTGCAATATGAAGCGAAATGCTTCGGTGATGCACTTGCAACTGAAGATGCACGAAAAGGATTAAAAGCTTTTCTGGAGAAGCAGAAGTATGAATTTAAAGGTAGATGACAGGCACCAAAAAGTTTGGTTTAATATAGCGGTGTCGCGAAGCTGAGCCCCGCATGTTAGGCGGCATTCGCATCTATAACCGTCAGAAACACCCAAAACCGATGTAGTTTCCTGAGGGACAATTTTGTTATATCTAATATTAAAAAGCATATATATCATCTGTTACAATGTAACAACTAGTGAAAACGGATAAAATAATGCTAACAAGGGTAGATGTGAGTATTACAGAGCGCGTGGAATACATCGCAAGTAACTCAAAAGACATTGAACTGACAAAGTCCGAAGTTGTGCGTATAATATATGCATGCATTTTTCAAATCACAAAAGGATAATAACTTTGAGAAAGTGCGTAAGTTAGCTATTAAACTGTAACTTTAACCTCTTTTCGTAATAGGTTCTTCAGATAGTTTGTGTTCTAGCTTTTCCCGGGGGGTTTT
>CAZOEM010000826.1:0-1517 GCA_964578735.1 uncultured Halobacteria archaeon
TGATGAATAGAACGGTATATATAGCTGATACATAGCGAAGATGGAGGAAGCGACAGCGAAGACAGATGAAAAGCGCTTCACAAGCAAGCAAGTCGCCACAGGCGAAATCTCCTATCGTATTGTATAATGGAATTATTTGGAAGGATAAAAGAAGAAAAAATGTATGATGGGCAAAGAAAAGGTAAAGCGATAATATGTATTGCAATTGCGGTGATTATATTAGCTACGTTGATGGCTATGATACCGGCGGTAAGTGCAGAGGATATTACAAATCAATACCTGACTTTAAGAGAACCAGCTAATTTATTTCTGGTGAATCCGGCATTTGTGGCTATTGAACTCGAAACTACAAATCTTTCCATGTATCTGTATATGGACTATCCTACGGATGCGGTAAAAATCGGTCAAGAGCTCATCTTTAGCAATACCGATAAGGGAGACGTAATATTGATAGAAGGTATTGCAGATACAAATACGGACGGGGAAGCATTTTCAGCATCTGCATTTGTAACAGAGACCGTGACGAATGTGAATGGCGTGGCGGGCAATGACAAGACTGCTTCGGGTATATACTTCGATACAACCTCGATGGGTAGGACAGGGACGTACATTATATCATGTCCTGCGCAGGGTCTAAAACAAGCCCTATCTGTATCCCGACCAATCATCCCGATAGAATTAAAAGTGGGACCGGATGTTGTTTCAACAATAACAGTCGGGACTAAGCTGAGATTAGATTGTTCGGGCATATCTGACCTGGACCCAAATGATTGTATTGACCTGGAAATCACGAATCCAAAAGGGCACCAAATAAAATCGTGGACCGCTAATGGTGTAACTCAGTATTACGATGAGATAAACGTAAGCACGCTCATAGAGTACGGGTCAAGCGATGAGACAAAGCAAATAGATACTACTGGCTGGTTACTCGGTCCATACTCATTTCAGGTTATAACCGAGGAGGAGAACGCCAGGGGATTGGACCTGTCATCTGCAACGAAGACGCTGACAATGCGAAAAGGAGAAGTAGATGTCAACATAGATAAGACCGAGGTTGGCGAGTTGGAGTCGGTAACAGTAACAGTAACAGGCGTATATGGCAATATAATACATGTCGAGGCAACGGCTGGAGAGGCATATGTCGAGTTTGAAGAGGGACTGGATGACTGTAAAGACACTTTCAATCGTCTGTATACTACTGTTTGTGATCCAATGACTGGTAGGGAGGTTATAGACCCAATGACTGGTATGCCAGAAAGGCATATCTACGGATTCGATCTAATGATGGAGGAAGACGGGCAAATGGATTTTTCAGTAAGGTTCCATGATACCGGTGCATATACGATTGAAGTGATAGACTATGGTAAGGATGGAATCCCAGACACGGCAGATGATGGTGATGGGCATACGGATGAAGCAGCGGTAAAAATACTTCCGGCAATTTCGCCTACAACAATGCGTCTTTAACCTGACTTTCAGCGTTGTATAGGCTACAACCCTAAAAGAGTGCATCTGCA
>CAZOEM010000827.1:0-1512 GCA_964578735.1 uncultured Halobacteria archaeon
GATTCCTGGAAGAAAATACCTGTGCCCAAAAGAGGGGAAATCCTCGGTCGATGCGGAGATATTATGGTTGAGAGGAAAGAAGAGCTTGCAAGACTTGAAACCAGAGAGATGGGTAAAGTCATTAAGGAAACAAGAGGTGATGTTCAGGAGGGAATAGACACCGCTTACTATGCTTTTGGTGAGGGAAGAAGGTTCTTTGGCATTACCTCACCATCGGAACTGGAAAACAAAATGTGTTATACCGTTAGAGTTCCTATTGGTGTTGCGGGTTTGATTTCACCCTGGAATTTCCCAATGGCTATTCCATGCTGGAAAACAATACCAGCACTACTTTCAGGCAATACAGTTGTAATTAAGCCTGCAAGCGATACACCTGCGACTGCAACCAAACTCGTTGAACTGTTAATGGAAGCAGGTATTCCCGAAGGAGTTGTAAATATCGTTCATGGAGCGGGGAGAGAAGTAGGTGAAGCATTGCTTTCCCACTCCGATGTTGGAGTTATTTCCTTTACAGGTTCATCAGAGGTAGGAAGCAGAATTGCAGAGGTTTGCGGAAAAACACTTAAGAGGGTTTCTCTTGAACTTGGAGGAAAGAATGCACAGATCGTAATGGGTGATGCAAATCTTGAACTTGCGCTTGAAGGTGTTTTGTGGGGAGCTTTCGGAACAACAGGACAAAGGTGTACCGCAACATCGAGATTGATTCTTGATGAGTCGGTCTACGATAAATTTATAGAGATGCTCGTTGAAAGGGCAAAGAAAATAAAGATAGGAAATGGTCTGGATGAGTCCATTGAAATGGGCCCGGTTATTAACAGTGCACAGAGAGATGTTATCCATAATTATGTGAAAATTGGAAAAGATGAAGGGGCAAAACTTGCGGTAGGCGGTGAGTTCTATGAAGAAGGTGAATGCAAAAAAGGATGGTTTTATAAACCAACAGTGTTTGCAGATGTAAAACCAGGCATGAGGATTGAACAGGAAGAAATATTTGGACCGGTACTTTCCGTTATCAAGTTTAGCACTTTTGATGAAGCGATCAGGATAATGAATGATACAAAGTATGGGTTATCTTCGTCCATATATACACAGGATGTTAATCTTGCCATGAAGGCTGCCAGAGACATAGAAGCAGGAATAACATATATTAATGGTCCAACTATTGGAGCTGAATGCCACCTTCCTTTTGGTGGAGTAAAGAACACAGGGAACGGTCACAGAGAAGGAGGACTTACCGTATATGATATCTTCTCGGAAATAAAAACGATATATGTAGATTATTCAGGAAAACTGCAGAAGGCGCAGATCGACACAAGCGTGGAAAAAGGCAAAAGTTAAAGGAGGATGCAAGAGTGTACAGAGTAAAAGAAATTGTATGCAAAAAAATAGAGTTACCAAGAAATCTGATGTTTTTCCTTGGTAGTATTACCTTCGCAATTTTCATTACACTTGGTGCATTTGTGTATATTCCGTTGCCGTTTACTCCAGTTCCTATAACGTTGCAGGTATTAT
>CAZOEM010000828.1:0-1510 GCA_964578735.1 uncultured Halobacteria archaeon
TTCTTCACTCTTTTCATAATTAATGTCAAGATCTCTTGTTCTGTCATCACTGTAGCTGGTTCTTAGTATATTGATAGGATTGTATTGAACACCATTTGAGAGGGTTAGATATCTTTTGAGGTCGAATGTTGTCATTTTCCAGCCTGTCTCGTAGTTTGTGAATCGACTTGCAGTAGTTTTGCTGTATCCGGTTGTTGAACTGAAACTTCCCGGGAAATAGTTAAAATCAAATAAACCGAAAACTCTGACAGGTTTAAGCCCAGATTGATAGCCGTAGGTTCCGCTTAGATTTCTATTCATTGTCGAATCAAGGTTTGTAGGAGTGAGCGAATAGGAAGTCTTATTTGTTGCATTTATTTTAACAGGATCAATCAGGAAATGTGTTAGCAGGTTTGTTGAATTTGAGCCTTTGCTGAAATTAATATTCTCGCTTGTTGCTCCATTCATGCTCTTCTCTTTCTTTGCCTGTTCGCTGTCGAGAACTATATCTGAACCCGTTTTATATTTTGGGTATCCAATTGACTTATTTTGATTGTATGACAACGGAATGTTTAACCCCCATAATTTCGGGAAAAACTTACCAAATGCAAGATTTCCTTGATACTGATAACTCAAAATGTTCGACTGTGTAATCTTGTTCATATTTAGTTGCTGAAAATCCGCGTCCGTCTTCGAAACAGAACCTGTAAGTGTTATGAAATCTGCTATATTCAACTGCGCCGAAACGTTCATGCTGGTTCCCTTATCTCTTCTCGGTGAAGTTAGACGTAATTCGTCTATCCATATTTCACCTGTTGCGGAAGTATTATTTTCGTTTACAAATCCAAGTTCCATATATTTTATGTTCGTAAGACTTGGGTTTTTTGTGAAGGAATAGTTTCCTTTTTTGTAATGTGTTGAATCTGGCGGTGCTTCTACCTTCAGGTCTGTAAAAGATTTAAACGGAATTGTTATCTCTTCCCATGAAGTAAGAAGAGTCTTTTCGAACTGGTAATAAGTAGTTGAATCCCCTCCAATTCTTATGAAGAATTTAACGGGGTTACCTTTGTCACACTTTACATATAACTTCATATTCTTGTATATTGTATAATTTTCAGCTTTTGTTGTTTGCAGAAAGACTGAACCCTTGTGACGAGGTTCAATATTCTGATACTCCAGGACAAGGGATTGTTCTCTCTTGGGTCTACCGTATTGGTCTTGTCCCGGGTCGAAAGGAGGGGTGTAGCCTGGATTCTCCTCAGTATTTTTTTGCGTTACAAAAAGTTCCTCACCAGGCAGGGGGCTGGTTCCGAGTGTGTCAATTGATGAAATGCCTTTGTTCTCCCATGTTGTGCTTGTTATTTCAAGCGAGTAAAACTGAAGGCTGTCTTTCTGTGCGAAATTATCAATCCAGAGTCGCACATACTTGACATATTCCCAATCCATCTGTCCTACTGTATTGCTGATTGTCGTGTCAAGAAGTGGGATTCTGAATAGTCTCCAGCCTTTATCCGTTTCTTCTGCAATATAG
>CAZOEM010000829.1:0-1509 GCA_964578735.1 uncultured Halobacteria archaeon
TAACCGATGACTAATGACTAATAACCAGAATGAGCTGTAGCCGCAGGCTTTAGCCCGCGAAGAGGTACAGCGACATGTCCCTTAACCCCAAGCAAAAGGAGGTAGAATGAAAAGATGTTTGGTAGTTTCAGTACTGCTTTTCGTGTTCCTTGTTCCAGCTTTTCTATTGGCTGGCAATATTACAAAGCCACTTGTAAAGCAGATGGAGAAGACAAATGGGAAAGAATTCATCCCTGTAAATGTTGTTATGAGGCAGCAGGCAGATGCCTATTATCTTGTCGATCTTGTTAAGGGTAGAAAGATCAGCGAGAGAAGGGAGATAGTAATAGACTACCTGAAAGATATTAGAGATGGGTCTCAGCAGTATATTCTCTCATATTTAAAAACCCAGGTGCAAAAGGGAAAGGTTGAGAGATTGAGGTCTTTATGGCTTGGCAATATGGTCTGCTTCAAGGGTACAAAGGATGTTATCGAAGAAGTATCTAAATTTCCAGGTGTTCAGTCCGTCGACTGGGATGAAGAGAGACAATTAGTCAGAAAACCGCAGAGTTATGCGCCCTACATTCCGTTGGATAGGGAGATCGTATGGAATGTCACAAAGGTAAGGGCTCCTGAAGTTTGGGGACTAGGTTATACCGGTGATAGCATTGTTGTATCGCTTATTGACACAGGAGTAAGATATACGCATGTTGACCTTGCAGACCATATCTGGACAAACCCGGGCGAAATTCCTAATAACAATATTGACGATGACGGGAATGGTTACATTGATGATTACTATGGTTATGATTTTTATAATCATGACCATGACCCGATGGATGATTATGGTCATGGAACACATTGTGCGGGAACCGTTGCCGGTGATGGAACAGCAGGTAGTCAGACAGGTGTTGCTCCGGATGCAAGGATTATGTCGCTCAAAGTATTGAGTAGTAGTGGAAATGGAAATGAATCGGATGTCTGGGAAGCAATGCAATATACACTTGATAACGGAGGGCAGATAATAAGTATGTCTCTGGGCTGGTCGCATGCATGGAGTCCAGATAGGGTGTCGTGGAGGAATAGTTGTAATGATATGCTTGCAGGAGGAGTCATAATGAGTGTCGCAGCAGGGAATGAGGATAATTCTTACGGTCCTCCCGATAATGTTAGAACACCTGGTGATGTCCCCCCACCGTGGTTGCATCCAGACCAGACCCTTATAGGGGGACTTAGCTCGGTTGTAACGATTGGCGCAACTGACATTAATGATAATATCGCATCATTCTCAAGCAAAGGACCAGTGTCATGGGAGAATATTTCTCCGTGGAACGATTATGCATATAGCCCTGAAATGGGATTAATTGACCCTGATATAAGTGCTCCTGGAGTAAATATCAAATCACTTGATTACGGTAGTAATACAGGTTATGTCAGTGGATGGAGCGGAACTTCGATGGCGACTCCTCATGTTGCCGGTGCTATGGCTCTTATGCTCTCAAAAACCGCATTACTTGAACAGGCAATAAT
>CAZOEM010000830.1:0-1507 GCA_964578735.1 uncultured Halobacteria archaeon
CTTTGAGATACGGGATGCACGAGGCACGAGTCAAAGTGTGGCAGGCATCTACATGAACAATGCAAGCGAGTGCAACATTTCCGGCAATATCGTGACGAACATATCTGCAACAGGTTCCAACTACGCCTACGGCATCTGGCTGGATTCTTCAAGCTACAACTCGTTCCACACAAGCACCGTTTACAATCTCTCTTCTGCAAACTACCAAGCCTACGGCATCTATCTGGATTCTTCAAGCGGCAACTCGTTCGACACAAGCACCGTTTACAATCTCGATGCAAACGAGGACGCCTACGGCATCTTGCTGGAGGATTCAAGCGACAACTCGTTCAGCTCGGGCAGCATATCAGACCTCAATGCTCCAACCTGGTGGGACTTTTATTCCGATGCAAGTTCACATAGAAACAGCGCAGAAGACATCACGATTAGCAGCATAGCAACCACGATTTCTTTCACTTACGAGAATGGGATAATGCTAAAATCCGTGCAGACTCCGCCGGCAGACCCCGTGGACAAGTGGAATATCAGCAAATACGTGAATGTGTCGGAAGTAACGGCAGGTTCATGGATATTCATGAACGTGAGCTACGAGGAAGGCGATTTGGGCGGTGTTGTTGAAGATAGTTTGAGATTGTGGCAGCATAACGGAACTGATTGGACGGAAGTTCCGGGGACAAATGGTGTTAATACTGCGGAGAACTATGTTTATGCGAACATAACGGAATTCAGCGTGTTTGCTCCTCTTGGATATTCTGCGGATTGAACACGCAACCGCGGGCGATACCATTTGCGTTAAGGACGGCACTTATAACGAGAACGTGGATGTGACCAAATCGGATTTAACAATTTACTCACTGAATGGACCTTCTGTTACTACCGTCAGCGCTTCTCTTGATCCTAACACACACGTCTTCAATATCGCCGACCAAACAAACGTCACCCTGGAAGGCTTTGAGATACGGGATGCACGAGGCACGAGTCAAAGTGTGGCAGGCATCTACATGTACAATGCAAGCGAGTGCAACATTTCCGACAATATCGTGACGAACATATCTTCAACAATATCTGCAACAGAGGTGAACGTCGCCTACGGCATCCGGCTGATCTATTCAAGCGACAACTCGTTCGATACAACCACCGTTTACAATATCTCTTCTGCATACTGCGCCAACGGCATCTATCTGGATTCTTCAAGCGACAACAACTCGTTCGTCACAACCACCGTTTACAATCTCGATGCAGGCCACTACGCCCATAGGTTCACACCTCACTAATAAGAATTTCGTTCATACCCATGACCGATTTTAAGAGTGCACCAATATTACGATTTGCCTTCTTTCTGATTCTATCCTTGCTTCTTCTTTCCACATATTCCTTTTCACACATTCTATAAGTTTTATAGTGTACGGAAGAAAGAATTTCAAGGCGGTCTGTAGAAAAGCCGAGTTTCTCTAACCTTTATAGTGGACAAATTCTCCCAGTTGGACACTTTTATTTAGCAATTTTT
>CAZOEM010000831.1:0-1507 GCA_964578735.1 uncultured Halobacteria archaeon
CTGAATTTATCCCAAAATTCTTCTTAAAAGTGCGATTTTGGGGGGCTGTCTCCCTCTTACAAATCCTAAAGGGTTAAATCCCATTCCCAAACCAATGGGGCTGCATCATGCACAGCGTTTCGTGGTGCGGCCCCTTTTAAATTCTCAGGGAATTGCAATCCCATGATGTTATTGATAAGATTTTTATATAACTTCTTTCTAAAAAAGAAATCATAAGAGATATGAGATCGGCCAAAATTTTTTGGATCAAGAGGATCTCTCATAAAAAGGGAGTTTTTTTTAATTTAGGAGGCAAGGTATGAAAAAAAAAGGGTTTATCATTGTTTTTTTATGTGTTTGTTTCAGTTTTCTGACAGCCGAAGATTACAAAACTGTCATTGATCTATGGGACGATGTCAAAGTTCCTCAGGCTCCTGAGTTAAAAGCCGTTTCTGTCAATCCTGAAACGACAGCGCTTTTAATTTTAGACCTGCAGTCCCGTAACTGCAATGCAGAACGAAGACCTCGGTGTGTGGCCTGTCTGCCTGGAGTGGCTGATTTCCTCAAGCAAGCCCGCCAAAAAAATATGGCAGTTGTTTATGCCGGAAGCCGCGAGAATATCCTGCCGGCCGTAGCTCCTATGAAGGATGAACCTGTGGTTCGATCAAGTGTAGATAAATTTTACAATACAGAATTGGAAAATATATTAAGAGACCGAAATATCGAAACGGTCATTGTGATCGGGACTACCGCTGAGGGGGCGGTGCTTCACACCGCAACCGGAGCTTCCCTAAGAGGGTTCAAGGTGATCGTTCCTGTAGATGGAATGCCGGCCAGCGACATCTATGCTGAGCAGTACACAGCCTGGCACCTGGTTCATGCACCAGGAACCAGACGAAATACAACCCTGACCACCATCCCTATGATTCGTATTGAATGATTTTGAAATGATGAAAAGGGGCTCTGAAGATCCCATCACAACCATAGTCGTCCCTCACCGAAGATACGAGGCACAGAAAAACATGGTGATCGCCTCCATACATGCCCCCTTAACTGTACCCGGCATAGGCACAATCAAGTCGGAAGATACTTACCTAATAAGAGCCGACAAGGCAGAGAAACTCACAAGATTTGACTATGAAATCATTAAATAACACGAAAACAGCAGAAATCATCGTCCAATCACGGGAATAGAGACAAATTTAGATTATCTTACATGCACTTTACTCTTACAGCACGCTCTTGGTGCAAAACTTAAGTCTTTAAAGAAGTGCAATTAATTATTGCCATAAATAAGGAATTAATCTAACCTTCTTTAACATTCATCTCCGGTTGTGTAGGGATTATTTTTGGCTTCATATTAGTTCATGACCATAATATCTGGGTCAATAACTGGACAGTCCTGATAATCATCCTTTCATGGTTTATTCTGATGGGTGGGATAACGGTTGTTATCTTCCCTAAGTGTCTATCCTATTTTAGAGGCGGTTGAGGCATAACAAACTCTTGAGCTTTTTTATGCTGGCTT
>CAZOEM010000832.1:0-629 GCA_964578735.1 uncultured Halobacteria archaeon
TACAAAAAAGAAATTTTCTCCCATACCAGGAGCAAGCGCAATCGGGTAATTGGCATATACCCCCATAATGAGCGTTGCAACGAACGAAGAAAGACAGGTGGCAACAAAGACAGCATCAAAATCCATCCCTGCCACCTGAAGAACTGCTGGCTGGACAAACATTATATAAGCCATTGCCATAAATGTAGTAAAACCTGCAACTATCTCTACTTTTATGTTCGTTCCCATCTCTTCGAAATGGAAATACTTGCTTATCATTTTTTATACTCTTTGTTGAACAGTTTTTTCTTTCATTTCGTAATTTGCAATTTCCTAATTTCGAATTTCGATGTTTTCATACATCTTCATTCTCTCTTTTTGTCAGATACAGTATATTTGAGTGTACTTTATATCCAAGGGATTTGGCAAGTCTTATGCTTGCTTTGTTGCTTCTCTCAATTAAAATGCCTACGATTCTAATGCCCATTTTCTTCAACTCTTTCTCTGCAGCGTAAGTAAGTTCCTTAGCGATGCCCTGTCCTCTCATTTGCGGAACAACAGCAATTCGATTTAACCAACCTTTCCTTTTAGGATTTGGGTATTGTTTTTATTTTTTTTCTTGAGGTGGTAATAAATATCGGGGTTAGTTG
>CAZOEM010000832.1:639-1507 GCA_964578735.1 uncultured Halobacteria archaeon
TTCAGAGGAGCCAACAATAACACCAATCAGGGCATCTTCCCGGAAAGCTCCAAGAAAAAGCTCGGGTGTCTCTTTCATTTGCTTGCCAATGGATATTCTGCTATCCCGCCCCTTTGGCTTAAAAGAAAGTCCTGCTGAGTTCCATACTTTTAATATCCTTCTATAATCCGTAATCTTTAATTTTCTTATTTCTATTTTTGATCCAGAACACTCTTTACGCAATTCCCTCCCCCTTCCTTTGCAATATAACAAGCCTTGTCGGCAGCCATAACCAGAACATCCTTTTCTTCCCCGTCGAGTGGGTATATTGCAACACCGATGCTAAGGGTTATTCCCATTTTCTTTTTTGCACTGTATATCTTTTTTCTAATCCTTTCCGCTACTGCTTTTGAAAAGATTTCATCAGTTTCTGGTAAAACAACAACAAACTCATCCCCTCCATACCTACATATGAGATCGATATCGCGAACACAGGATTTCATCAATACCGAATACTCCGTAAGAACCTTATCGCCTGCAAGGTGACCATTCATATCGTTGTACCGCTTAAAGTTGTCAAAATCGATAAGCAGCAGGCTTAAAGGTCTATTATATCTTTCCGATCTTTTGATTTCTGAATCAATCACAATATCAAAATGCCTTCTGTTCGGGAGACTGGTAAGCGGATCCGTTAATGAAAGTAGCTTGGTTTCTTCATACAGCCTTGACTTCTCGATTGCATTAGCTATCTGAGCAGCTATTGACGATAGGAGTTCAATCTCCCATTCATCGAATCCGTCATATTCCTTACTTTCAACATTAAGAACGCCTATTATTTTATTACCAATTTTCAGTGGGATAGAAACCTCGGATTTTACATTTGAAATTC
>CAZOEM010000833.1:0-1506 GCA_964578735.1 uncultured Halobacteria archaeon
GCCGGAAGCGCCTTTTGAACCCGATGATGAAGTTGTAATACATGGTACCTATCAGTATCAGGATGGTTCAGACTATGCAAATAGATGGATTGGATTCTGGATCAACAGTCCCGCAAGTTTTTTTACTAATTTTCTTGGACTCGACCCTGAAAGTAGTGACAAAACAGATGATGCGGGAAAATACGCCGATAACTTTATGGGTAGTGACCTTATGGATGCCGGCGGGGCAACCTTTGAGGTAATTGTCATGAATTATGATACAGACTGGCCTGATACAACTCCAAAGGCAGCCTGCCTGTTTTTCCCTCTGTCAATTGATATTGAAGTTCCGACAATGAAATTATGGCGTGGCAGTCCATCTGTTTCAACCAGCGATACATCTGTGACATTTTACTGGGAAAAACTTTCCGCAACACACAGCAGTGAGCCCGACAAATACACTTTTGAAGTAAAAGCAACTCAGGACGGTCCTGGATACAATCTATGGAGAGAAGAAGTTGGAAGTGATACATCTTTTTCAATTCCTTCGTATGTTTTACCAGAAGTTTATGTGAAAAAATGGAGAACCGTTGCAGAGATTGCAGCTCCCAGTGAAAGCGATTTTGGCTTTGTTTATGCGACCGACCCAGATACAACATCTATTCCAGATACACCTTATCAACTACTATCTCTGGGAAAGAATTGCTATGCCGAAGCGTATGCTCAAAATTTTCCAAAGGCTACCGATGGGAAATGGGGACCCTGGCCCACATACGCAGTTGTTCTTACGGCAACGAATGTGAGCTGGATTTATGTGGATCTTGGTGACACAACGCAAACCATTAATGCTGTTGTAATGTATGGAATGACAGTAACTGGAAATGCTACAACAACAGGGTATGAAGTCTACGCATCGAATGATACAACGAGCTGGGGGAATGCAGTTGTTTCCAATGATAAAAAGGATGGTTACTTTTATATTCAGGGTTTTTCAGAGAAAACCCGGTATATAAAATTGCAGGCAAAAGATGAAAATATAGGAATTACAGGTTTCAGAGAAATAGGCATATTTGGACAATAGAGCAACCTGGCATTTTTTTCTGATTTTCCTGATGGGAAGCATCCAATTAGTTTCAAAGTTGGGAGAGTAATGTTAAAGAGGATGGTCTTACTATGGTTTCTTATTTTGTTTACATCAGGAAATATCTTTTCCGATGTTTTCTTTTCCCCCAGTATTCCTATGCGGGACGGAAAGTTTCTTGCTGCAGATGTATATTCACCTGACACGACTCAGCCCTTTCCTGTTATACTGCTTAAGACACCTTACAATAAGGCATGGTATCAAACCCACGGTCTTCCCCTCACTACGGAGAATTATGCTTTTGTTATTGTTGACTGGCGGGGTTTTTTTGCTTCAGAGTCGGCAGCGGTAGCAAATCCCAATCGTGGCGAAGATGGATATGACTGTGTTGAATGGATTGCTCAGCAAAACTGGTGTAATGGGAAGGTGGGTATGTGGGGCATATC
>CAZOEM010000834.1:0-1504 GCA_964578735.1 uncultured Halobacteria archaeon
GGATTTTAGAATTAGATATAACTTAAGTCAAAGTGGGCTTAACCGAACACGAATGACGCTCTATGCTAAGTTCCGCTTCGGTGCTCTGCGTGATACCTAGGAATTCACCCCAAAGTCGCCTTTTTGTCTCACCAATTATCGTACGTAGTGCATATTTTTGTTTATCCGCGAGGTAAGACCGGATTTTAATCCATATCTCCGGTTCAGGATGGATACGACCATCCTCTTCCCTTACGACGTCATTCTCTGTAATTTTACCTTTTCCAAGTTGTTTTATTAGATATCGCTCGGTTTCAAGCTCGTAATCCCAATTATTTTCTTCAACTGATTCCCAAAATATTTCGTCATCTTTCTTCACCCAGCCACGCATTCGGATATAGATAGAAGAAGGAGCGGACTTTGAAGGCTCGATTTCCTCCAGTAATATTTCGGTATTTACTCTATTTTCAGCCTGAGCGGCGAGTTTTAATTCGCCTTCTTTACCAAGGATCATTTTACCATCGCGCTCATAATAGTGTAAATCTTTGATCAAGGTCAGTTTTTCTTTCCCAGGCAATTGTAAAAGAAGCGGTTGCTGCGGTTGGGCGATTTTGAGTTTAGGCATTTGCTCTTTTCCTTCTCTTATGTTGTAGAACCGTTTTATAACCGGCAGGTCTTTTACTTCTTCATCCGGGAACAAAGCATCGGTACCGTTCTTCTTTGCCCAGACTATCCCTTTTGGATAATGAGGGGTGAATGAACATCCGATGGTTATATCGCCGCCGTTGAGTTTATACTGTATTTTCTCGCCGTTTTCCTTTTTTATGAACCCTAAAGCTTCCAGAATTTTCTTATCCCGTTCGATCTCTTCTTCCTCGCTGAGTTTTTCCTTCGCTTCCATTTCTGTTTCCTTTTCGTCAACGGAAGCTTCATGCTCTTTGGATTTCACCAAGTCTTTTGTAGAGGAATTGTCTAAATCTTTAACATTCTCTTTTGCTTGAGTCATTCTTTTTGTTCCCCCTCCCTTCTCCCAATTTCATCAATCCCTTTTCGAAGCATGTCACGTATCGCTTCTGACCGAGAAGCGTAATAGCCCGCGTCGAGTAATCGCCGAAGGTCTTCGCTTAGTTTTGGTGGGATTTCAAAGGAAACCATCGCCAAAACTTTCTTTTTTTTTCTTCGCCCATTTGCACCTATCACCTTTTTCTTATCAATTAATAGTTAATAAGTGATAGTTTTAAAGTATATAAATAAGTTGCATAAGTTACCGCTGCGTGCAAGAAGCTGCTTAAGTGAAGTAGTTAAGATTAATGTGGACGATATAGAGCAGTATGATCCCCACTACTGGATATTAGCGGTTGTTTATGTTGATGAAAACAAGTCTGAATGAGAAATTGCTGAAAGAAGGATATGCAGAGCTTATAGATATTCCCCCTTCTGAATTTTATTATTATGAGTGGAAAGCATGAATTTAGGGAACTCCCTGTAAATAATTTACCAATTTTGATAATTATCATAGACACAG
>CAZOEM010000835.1:0-1503 GCA_964578735.1 uncultured Halobacteria archaeon
TGCGGGATCTAACTCAATTCTATTTTTTAAGGGATTGATATCTAATAGGTTGTAGTACATTGAATTCCCTTTATATTCTTTGTATTCTTCTGTGTGGATTAAGTTTCTTTCGAGGAAGTTTTTTCTAATAAAAAGATTCTCTTAAAATCAAAAGATTCCCGCTGTTCCTTTCTTTCACCTTGTATGAGTAAGTAATAGATCGAAGCAGGACTGAGCCAATCCTGAAACGGCATAGTACTTGTTGCATAAAAGCTGCGGGCTTTGTTTAGCAAAGTTTGCATCGCGGAAATAGCTTCAGGTTCAAAATGTGATTCTTCTCTTCGATAAATATGAGCTAATACCATAGCGGTTGCAACACCAAAAAATAGACTGAATGCAACTCCAGCAATTAGACCTACTTCTGGTGATAAAAAGTAACAAAGCCCCCCTGTTAAGAAAATAGGAACTAATTGTTCAAGCCAAACTTTTCTGTCCTTTCTCATCTCTTAGACTTTTTTCCTATTTTTGTTAAAATCCGCCAAATATAATGTAAGATTCTTTAAGAGCTCTTGCCATCTACTTTTATTCAAGGAATCAAGCTGAAGTAGTGCTCTTTCAACCAAGCTATCGATACGATGAATAGAAGCGTCTACTATGTTGTTATCTCGTATTTGGGGTATGATTTGCTGTAGGTATTCCTCATCCAAGTCTAACTCTTGGAATATCTTTGCATACTTACCGTTACGCTGGAAAAAGAGAATAAGAGGCAATCTTTTTTTCTTTTGCAGAATATCAGCCCCAATCTTCTTGCCAATAGCTTCTTCATCGCCTATTATTTCAACCAAGTCGTCTCTTATTTGGTTAGCCATTCCAAATAGACGACCAAATTCTTTTAATGCATCTAACCGCTCATCTTTTACTCCCGATAAAAGACAAGCAATTTGCAAGGCACTGGCATATAATGTTCCAGGAAATTTTGAAATTATTTCGAAATAATCCTGTTCAGAAAAATTTTGGTCTCTCTCTGATCTTATATCCATGAATTGGCTGACATATGCGTCATACTTTATGTTTTCAAATATGTACATTATTCGCTCAAAATCTTTCGCCTCTATTTGAGATTCATTGCAACTATCAATTAAAGCTTTTGTAGCAAGAGAGCATAATACATCGTATGCATAAATGGTCTCTTTGAAACCGTATTTTAACCAAGTAGTCCTTTTCAAATCATAGAACGTAGTTTCGTCAACAAGGTCATCTAGTAAACAAGCACTCATTCCCAGAAGTTCTATCGCAGATGCTGCCCTAACTAATGATCCGTTAAACTCATGTCCTAAGGCAAGAGCGGAAATTCGCATTAATAGACTCTTTTCCCTCCAACTTGAAAAGCCATTACTATAGGTCAATATCTCTAAGAGTTCCTTGTTTTTTACACTCTCTATGTATTGCTCAATTACTGGATCAACGATTTTTTTAGTTTCGATGATTTGCTCAAGAATATTTTCCAGTTGTGGAGATAAGGTG
>CAZOEM010000836.1:0-1503 GCA_964578735.1 uncultured Halobacteria archaeon
GACAAGGCCATCAACATCCAGGTGATCTCCACCAGCGAAATCAAGGTGAGCGTGCTGATCGCCGCCGAATACACCGAGCTCGCGGTCCGCGCGCTGCACACGGCGTACGGCCTCGATGCCGGCTGATCTCGTCGCCCCCGCGGCGGAGACGGCGGCGCGCGCCCGGCTCGAGCGCCTGTGGGCGCGCGGCACCGCCTTCCTCGGCTGTCCGATCGCGATCATGGGCGGGGCGATGAGCTGGGTGAGCGAGCGCCACCTGGTATCGGCGATCTCCAACGCCGGCGGCTTCGGCGTGATCGCCTGCGGCGCGATGCGACCGGCGCAGCTCGAGGCCGAGATCGCCGCCACCCAGGCGCTGACCGACCGCCCGTTCGGCGTGAACCTGATCACCATGCACCCGGAGCTGAACGATCTGGTGCGGATCTGCCTGGAGGCGAAGGTGGGCCATGTCGTGCTCGCCGGCGGCATCCCGCCGGGCGGCGCGGTGCGCGCGGTGAAGGACGGCGGCGCGAAGCTGATCGCCTTCGCCCCCGCGCTGGTGCTGGCCAGGCGGCTGGTCCGCTCCGGGGCCGATGCGATCGTGATCGAGGGCTCGGAAGCGGGCGGGCATATCGGCCCGGTGTCGCTCAATGTGCTGGCGCAGGAGATCCTGCCGGTGTTGCGCGACGTGCCGGTGTTCGTCGCCGGCGGGCTGGGGCGCGGGGAAGCCATCCTGGCGTATCTGGAAATGGGGGCGTCCGGCGCGCAGCTCGGCACCCGCTTCGCCGCGACCACGGAATCGATCGCCCATCCGCGCTTCAAGCAGGCGTTCGTCCGCGCCAACGCGCGCGACGCGCTGCCGTCGGTGCAGCTCGACTCGCGCTTTCCGGTGATCCCCGTGCGCGGTCTGGTCAACGCCGGGACGGAACGCTTCCTGGTCAGCCAGGCCGACGTGGTGCGCCGCTTCCAGGCCGGCGAGGTCTCCAAGGAGGCTGCCCAGCTCGAGATCGAGCATTTCTGGGCCGGCGCGCTGCGGCGCGCGGTGATCGACGGCGACATCGAAACCGGCTCGGTCATGGCCGGCCAGTCCGTGGGAATGGTGGAGGCGGTCCAGCCGGTGGCGGCGGTCCTTGCCGAGTTGGTCGGGCAGATGGTCGCGGCGCTGGCCGCGCGGGGATGAGGCCGCGATGACCCGCCGCGCTCCCTTCTGTCGCGTCCCCTTCGGCCGGGCCCCGCTCCCCTTGCCCCGTCCCCATCCGCCGGATGCCGGCTGACCCGCTCACCCCCGGACCGCGCCGGATGCTTGCCCGGCTGCGTGATCTGATGGCAAGCGGCGCCGCGCCGCTCGCCGAGGTGGCGGAACTCGTGGCGGCGGAAATGGTGGCCGAGGTCGCCTCGGTCTATGTCTGCCGGCCCGGCGACATGCTGGAACTCGCCGCGACCCACGGCCTCAATCCGGAGGCGGTCGGGCGCACCAGGCTGCGGGCGGGGGAGGGAATCGTCGGCCTCTGCGCCGCGTCTGCG
>CAZOEM010000837.1:0-1503 GCA_964578735.1 uncultured Halobacteria archaeon
GATATTTCAAAGAAACTTTCCTCTCGAAGGGTCATTACATCAGGTTGTTGCGGAGGAACCAGTTTCTACACAGAGAGAGACATAAGGAATTTTGATAAAAGCAAGTCAAATATGAAAATTGGCAAGGATAATGTTATACACTTGATGGGCGAATTGACGACCAAATCGGTTGAGTTCAAGAAAACGGGCGGTGTGCATTCAGCAGCATTGGCAAAGGGTAGAGAAATCATTCTATTCCGGGAAGACATTGGAAGACATAATGCTATAGACAAAATAATAGGTGAGTGTTTTCTATCCAATATTTCTACCAATGATGCAGTCGTCCTTACCAGTGGGAGAATAACTTCTGAAATAACGAGAAAGATTGGTGCGGTAAGTGTAGCAATCATAATTTCAAAATCAGCACCGACAAGTCTTGCAATAAAGATGGCAAAGGAACTTGGAATAACGCTGATTGGTTTTGCCCGAAGTGGAAGAATGAATATCTATTCAAATAAGTCACGCGTTGTTGAGGAGGTAGTTTAGGTGGCAATAAAAACACAGGGACAAATAAAAAAGGGAATAAATAGCATTCGAAAGTCGGACCAGTTCGAGGAAAAGTCCGTGGCAAACCTCGAAGCAACTTTGAAGCTTGGTCTGGAGATAAAAAGAAAAGCAAAGAAGAAAATCGAATGCTCTTCTGCATTTAAAGAAAATATAAGAGAGAGGATAGAACAAGGGCAACCGATTGCGGACCTTTCAAGGATCACCATTGATGAGAAGTTCCTTAAGTCTGTCTTTCACAGAGTATGTGAAGTAACACTTGATTTCGAAGACCAGAAGAAAGCAGAGGTTCTAAAAATAAATAGGGCTATCCAGAATGAAAGTATTGATTTAGACAAATTGAATGAAGCCCTTGTTTTTGGAAAAAGCAGATATTTTGCTTCGGCTGCAAAAAAACTTGGAGCGAGCAAGGGAATCTTGTACTCTATTACCCTTATGGTATTCAGACCCATTTTCGAACTTGCAGCAGAGAAGGAGAAGCATGTCGTAAAGGATTACGAATGGAAGAAAGGGTATTGCCCTATTTGCGGGAGCAGACCAAAGATGGCAAAACTTGAAAAGGAAGTGGGTAGAAGATATCTGTGGTGTCCCCTTTGTGGCTCAGAATGGGTTTATAGAAGGGTAAAGTGTCCATTCTGCGAAAATGAGAACCAGGAACTCTTGAGATTTTTCTATCTTGATGAAATGAGTACTTACAGGGTTGATGTTTGTGATAATTGCAAGAGTTACATCAAAACAGTTGATGAAAGAAAAAAAAGTAATGATGAGAAAACGATTTTTGAGATTGAAGATTCAATAACTCTCTTTTTGGATAAAATTGCAGCCAAAGAGGGTTATAAACATATTAAAATTCTTGGTGGAAGGAGGTGAAAGTAATTCTCATAGTATTATTCATGAAAACAAGTGAAAAGAGGTGTAGTAATGGAGTTATCTCGAAGGACCTTTCTTAAAATCTCCGGG
>CAZOEM010000838.1:0-1500 GCA_964578735.1 uncultured Halobacteria archaeon
CATCTTCCATCGACACAAAAAATTGAGAACTGCCCGGATCTCCCTGCCGACCAGACCGGCCCCTTAACTGATTATCAATCCTTCGAGATTCATGCCGCTCTGTGCCTATAATATGCAAACCATCTAATTCTTTAACTCCTTCACCCAATTTAATATCCGTGCCTCGACCAGCCATGTTAGTAGCAATAGTTACCATTCCTTTTTGTCCAGCATTTTTAACAATTTCAGCCTCTTGCTCATGATGCTTGGCATTCAAAACATTGTGTGGGATGCCTTTGCGCTTGAGCATATCCGAAAGCAATTCAGAATTTTCTATAGAAATAGTACCCACTAAAAGTGGCTGACCTTTTTGATGTCGTTCTTGAATATCTTGGATGACAGCATTAAATTTAGCTTTCCCGCTAACGAATACTAAATCATTGAAATTTTTTCTCACCAGAGGTTTGTTGGTAGGGATAACTATAACCTCTAGCCCATAAATCTTGTAAAACTCTTCTTCTTCAGTTTTAGCCGTACCAGTCATACCTCCCAATTTGTCATAGAGACGGAAAAAATTCTGAAAAGTAATTGTGGCTAAAGTGCGACTTTCTTGTCTAACTTCTACTTTTTCTTTGGCCTCGATAGCTTGATGCAATCCTTCACCATATCGTCGGCCGGGCATTAAACGACCCGTAAATTCATCAACAATCAGAACTTGGCCGTCCTTAATAACATAATCCTTATCTTTGCTATATAAAGCATGGGCTCTCAGAGATTGTTCTATATGATGCGCTAAAGTTATATTCCCGCTTTCGTATATGTCCTGAATACCTAACAGCTTTTCTATCTTGCTGATGCCTTCGTCAGTCAGAATGGCTGTGCGCATTTTTTCATCTATATTATAGTCAACATTGGCCGTTAATTGAGGTACAATCTGAGCAAATTGCTTATACTGGCTAGCTGATTCTTCGTCCGGTGCTGAGATAATCAGAGGAGTTCTAGCTTCATCTATTAAAATGGAATCGACTTCATCGACAATGGCAAAATTTAATTCTCTTTGAACTAAGTTATCGGCATTACTAGCCATATTATCGCGTAGATAATCAAAACCAAATTCATTATTTGTGCCATAAGTTACATCTGCCCGATAAGCTTCTCTTCTCTCTTCAGTATTTATGCCATGCAAAATCACACCCACTGAAAGACCTAAAAACTTATAAATTTGTCCCATCCATTCCGCATCACGTTTCGCCAAATAATCATTAACTGTAATAATATGTGCACCTTTGCCAGACAAAGCGTTTAAATACACTGGCATAGTAGCTGCTAGGGTCTTTCCTTCACCCGTCTTCATTTCTGAGATATTGCCTTGATGCAACACAATCCCGCCCATTACCTGAACATCATAAGGTCTTTCCTTTAAAACCCGCCAGGCTGCTTCTCGAGCCACCGCGAAAGCTTCAGGTAGTAATTGATCTAAGGTTTCCCCTTTTTTCACACGTTCTCTAAATTCATCTGTCT